>NZ_LWFZ01000680.1:0-6701 GCF_001635225.1 Oleiphilus sp. HI0086 | reverse complement strand
TTATGAAGACCCTTTCATGATCGAACAGAGCGTGTGGGATATGGTGATCGATTGGCTTGCTGCGGGTATTAACCCAGGTTCAGCGACAATGTTTGTTCAGTCTATGGTGCCTGAACATGCAGAGTTGCACCTATTGTTGTCAATGATGACGCCTTTAGGTTGGCTGGAACGTGTACCAACTTACAAAGACCAGCAAGAGAAGTTGAAAGAAAAAGATTTGGCAACTTACGGTTTCTTAGGTTATCCATTATTACAAAGTGCTGACATCTTAGTTTATCGTGCGGGTTTTGTTCCTGTTGGTGCTGACCAGGTAGCTCATGTCGAATTGACGCGTGAAATTGCTCGTCGCTTTAATCATTTATATGGTAAAGATCCGGGTTTTGAAGAGCAGGCTGAAGCAGCGATAAAGAAAATGGGTAAGAAAAACGCCAAGCTTTATCGTAATTTACAGAAGCGATTCCAAGAACAGGGCGACGATGAGGCTTTGGAAACTGCAAGAGCTTTGATCAAAGACCAGCAAAATATATCACTAGGCGATCGTGAACGCTTGTTTGGTTTTATTGAGGGAGGCGGTAAAGTGATTCTACCTGAGCCTCAGCCATTATTGACTGAAGCATCGAAGATGCCAGGTTTAGATGGTCAGAAAATGTCCAAATCTTACGGCAATACTATTGGCTTACGTGAGGATCCGGATTCGGTTACTCAAAAAATACGAACCATGCAGACAGACCCACAACGTGTACGCTTATCTGATCCGGGTGATCCAGATAAGTGCCCTGTGTGGAAGTTGCATGATGTTTATTCCGACGAAAGTACTAAATGCTGGGTTCGTGAAGGTTGCACCAGTGCAGGCATTGGTTGTTTGGAATGTAAGAACCCAATAATTGAAAAAGTGCTTGAAGAGCAGCGCCCAATTCGTGAACGTGCTCGCCAGTATGAAGAGAACCCAGAATTAGTGCGTAGTATTTTATCTGAAGGTGCCGAGCGCGCGCGTGACGCAGCAAAGGGAACGCTTCAGGAAGTTCGACGTGTAATGGGTTTATCTTTCGGCGCGTAAAGTGCTAGAAGATAGGGGGCTTGAGTATGTCAGCTGTGCAACAAGAATTACCTTTGGCAATTGTCGAAGGTAAAGTTGTAAGGGATGTCCCTCAAGACCTCTATATTCCCCCCGATGCTTTATCGGTTATTCTCGAAGCCTTTGAAGGCCCGCTAGATCTGCTCCTGTATTTGATACGACGCCAAAATATGGATATTCTGGCAGTTGATGTGAGTGAGATAACGCGTCAGTACATCGAATATATTCAAGTTGCGAAAAAGATGAAGTTCGAGCTGGCTGCTGAGTACCTACTCATGGCTGCGATGTTGGCCGAGATCAAATCTCGAATGTTATTGCCTAAAATTTCGCATGAAGATGACGAAGAAGAAGACCCACGTGCTGAATTGATTCGTCGCCTTCAGCAATATGAACGCTTCAAGAAAGCAGCTGAAGATTTGGATGAGTTACCACGCGTTGATAGAGAAATAGTTCCTGTTCATATCAAAGCAGAAACCAGTTCTGACGGAAAGATACATCCTGATGTCTCGCTAAATGAGTTAATTCAGGCACTTAATTCTGTTCTGCAACGCTCTGATATGTTTGTAAGCCACCATATTGAAAAAGAGAAGCTCTCAACTAGAGAGAGGATGACAATTATCTTATCTAAGGTAACGCCCGAACAGTTCGTCCCTTTCGCTGCGCTCTTTAGTCCAGAGGAAGGGCGAGATGGTGTTGTGGTAACATTTTTGGCAATTATGGAATTAGTTAAAGAGCAGTTGCTCGATTTTGTTCAATCAGAAACCTTGGGGCCTATTCATGTTCGGGCGCGCGGAGCACAATAAAGAGCTTTGAAATGGTAGACATTAAAGAGTTACTTAGTTCAAATAGCGAAGATCTTACTAATGTAGGGAATCAATACACCTATAATTCACTTGAGCCCACCGTTGAAGTATTAAAACCTATTGTCGAAGCGCTTCTGTTTTCAGCAGGTAAACCTTTGTCTATCGATGCGATTCAAGCTTTATTGGAACCTGACCTTACGCCTACCAGGGCAGTGTTTCGCTCCGTATTGCAAGAAATTGAGGAAGACTACAAAGGTCGTGGTGTTGAGTTGGTTGAGTTTTCTGGCGCTTATCGCTTTCAGTCCCGGCCTTCAATGAGCGAGTGGGTACAGCGTTTATGGGAAGAACGACCTCAAAAGTATTCCAGAGCACTTTTGGAAACATTGGCCTTGATTGCCTATCGCCAACCGATTACGCGTGGCGATATTGAAGAAGTTCGGGGGGTTGCAGTCAGCTCTACCATAATGAAGACCCTGCTAGAAAGAAATTGGGTGCGAGTTGTGGGTCATCGCGAGGTTCCCGGTCGACCAGCAATTTATGCAACGACCAAGCATTTTCTTTCCTATTTCAACCTAAGCAGCCTTGATGACCTGCCAACCTTGGCCGAAATTCGAGATATTGAGCTAATTTCCAAAGAATTAAATGCACAATTAGAGCTAGTCGGCACCGAAGATGAGTCAGTAAAACAGGACGATTAGCTCTATATAAGGAAGGCTCTATATGCTTATTCCGAAATTCCCGTTAAATTACTGACCTTAGTTAAACTTTCTAGATACTCTTCTTTACAGTTTGAGTCGTGAACGATTCCGCCGCCGCCCCAGCAATGTAATTTATTTCCCGAATGCACAATGGTTCGAATAAGTATATTACTGTCAAAATTTCCATTTCCATTTAGATAAAAAATTGAACCGCAATAGGCGTCTCTGCCGGAGCCTTCTAACTCATTAATAATTTCCATTGACCTAATTTTAGGAGCTCCCGTAATAGACCCACCTGGAAAACAGGCAAAAAATGCATCTAATTCGGTAACATCCTTCCTAAGCCTCCCTTTTATATGGCTAATTAGGTGATGTACATTCTTGAAAGTTTCAAGTTCGAATAGCTTTTCCACCTTAACACTGCCTAATTCACAAACTTTGCTTAGGTCGTTACGAAGTAAATCAACAATCATTAAGTTTTCGGCTTGGTTTTTTGTGCTTTCTTGCAATTTTTGCGGGGCTTCAGCTTTATTTGTATTCTGAGCGGTGCCCTTTATTGGTTTTGTGTTTATTTCTTTATTCTTGATTCCAATAAATTGTTCAGGCGAGAAGCTTAATAACTGTTGATCGTCACTAAAAGAGATGAACGCTGAATAAGGCGTATCGACTTTTTCTCTGAGTTGGAAATACAAAGGGAGTGATGGGTCATCAAAATCTGCTTCAAAACGCTGAGTTAGATTTACTTGATAACAGTCTCCGGCAATTATGTAGCTTTGTATTTGCTCAAAAGCTTCTGAATAACGCTGATATGAAATGGTCTTCTGCCAGTTAGGCTTGTTAGTTTGCTGCTTATGTTTATATGTGGCGTTCTTTTCGTGGGTATCGGAAATAATATTTTCAATCTTGTCTCGCAAATCGAGAGGGCAGCGTGGTGAATACGTTAGATAACCGCGCTTTTGTTTTTTGTCATGAATATAAGACCAGGTATATTCACCTATATATAGAAGGGGGAGTTTACTTTCTTCCATTAATTGAGGTGCTTCAATAATATTAAGAGCCCCATACTCATAACTTGAGTATCCAATTAACCCTGCTGTAAAAGGTAAATCTGAAAATATTGATGGGATTTCTTGTTGCTCGTAGTTAAGTGACTCATGAATATTGCTTGGCTTAACTAGGTTTGGAGTGTGAGATAACTCTGCTTTATTTATTGTATGAGTAAATAAAGGCGAACCGCTAATAATATTGAAGCGACCTTTTGACTCATCAACGCCGCTATCTAAAAAGATTGAATGGGGGAGGGAGGCTAACAAGGCATGGCACTGCGCTTCATTAAGAATAATTTCCTTTTGTAGCCACTTTGCCGGGTGTTTTGTTTGATTTGTTTGGTAAGCTGTTTCAAAATTCTTCATTAAGTTATCGCAAAATTAAATTCTATAAGAATGTATATGGACATTTGTTCGACACCCGATAATTTATCGCCGTAAAATAAAACATAACAATTGGAGTTTTTAATGAAGCGTTCATTCTGCTGCCTTTTACTTCTAGCGCTATGCGTTTTGTCTTGGGTTTCTCCCTTGCAGGCTGAAGATTTTAACTCTTTAAAGCGTGCCAAGCTAACAGAAGCGCAATCTGTAAACCAACTCAAATATATGATGGTCAAAGGCTTTGATAGAATTAAAAAGGAAGTTGTTAAAAACGGTTCTTTCCCTCCATTTGGCTTGACGCTGTCTCCTGATGCCGAGTTTAAAGCAGTCATTCCAGATATTGAAGCAAAACTACCTTCACAGGTTGTTCTAGTAAAACTCGCTGAAAGCATGGCAGCTATTGCTCAAACGCGTTCAATGTGGGCAGTTGGTATTATGTATATTAGGGCCATCAAGCGAGATGACGGTACATATCTCCAGAGAATTATCGTGATGACAGAACATATTGCTGGTTGGGCTCGCCATTGGGCATACCCTTTTAAGATGGAGGATGGAGAGTTTAAATTGGGTACCCCTCAAGAATTGGAAGTAAAGCCGGTTTACTTTACTAAAAAATAAAAGCCTTGTTTTATTAAAGCCGCCTATAAAGGCGGTTTTTTCGTTTAGGGGCTCTATTTAACTCAATATTTTGTATTGTTTTTCTTTATGTCGACATTTTTTTCTTTCTTAAATTCTAAAATACGCCCGAAAACAGCCTTCAAATGTCAAATTCTGTTAAAAACCCTTACATTTCTGCCTAAAGGTTACTCTCCGTAACTTTTTGTGAAAGCAATCACGGTAAATAGAAATCAAAATACATATTATGATCTCACTGGCGAGCAACACAGCTTGTTAGAAAAAAATGAAATCATATAAATCAAATGATCGCGTTAAGACACATAAGTCTAAGACAGTTTTAACGTAACCTAAATATTAGGAGAATAATATGAAAGGCCTGAAAAAAATCGCACTAGTTTCTGCAATCGCTGCTGCTTCTGCTGGCGCACAAGCTGAACTTAAAGCTCTAGACGACTCAGCAATGGGCGAGCTAACTGGTCAAGCTGGTTTGACTATCGATATAGAATCTAAAGTTTCTATCGGTCAGTTCATGTATAAAGATGCTGGTAGCCTATTCATCAACGATATCAAAATCGGTGGTAACCAAAATCTTACTGATGACCCGAATAACCTAGCAAACAACACTGACATGCTTGACAATATCCGTATGAACATCGATATTGCTGGTTCCGCTGCTACTGGCGAAAACATTTTAGATCGTGGTTTGTCTGATTTTTACGGTGCTGAAGGTCTAGCTGCATTGGCTCTAGCATACGGTGCTGTAGATGACGGTCGTCTAGCTGCTTTGGCTGGCGGTATCGAAGCTAACGCTGGTGGTGCATCTTTGACACAGCTAGAAGCTAACAATGTACAATTTGATCCAGTAAATGCTCCTGGTGTATCTGTTGTTCAAGCAATTGCAACTGCAACTGGCGGAACATTCGTTAAGGGTCGTGTTGGTATCGAAGACGGTGACTTGTTAATTCACGAAATCGCTACTGATCCATTGGCTGCTCTTGTCAGTGCTGATGACCTTATCGCTGGCGGTGCTACTGCACTTAGTGGTTACACAACTCAACAAGTTATCGACGCAGCTGTATCAGCGGTTGATTTCAAATACGAAATCGGTGCAATCGGTATTGCAGAGTCTTCTTACCAGGAAGGTGCAGATCTTACTACTGCACAAACTACTACTTTGATCAGTGACCTAAGCATTGCTGGTTACTTGGGACACAAAGATATCCATATCGAAAACAATGGTAATGGTTTCGGCGCTACTGACACTGATGGTAACGGTCGTATCTCTAATGCTGAAGCTACTGATGTTGCTACTGGTTCTACTGGTTACGGTGATGCGAACTCAAAAATCCACATGGATAGCTACTTCAACATCACTGATTTAGATGTTTACATCGATATCGCTGGTGTTCAGATCAACGATCTGAAAATCCACAACCACCGTGGTGACACTTCTGGTCTAGACGGATTGAATGCATTCGGTTTCGCTCACTCAATGCGTGACATTTACGCTGTTAAAGACGCAGTTCTTGATCTAGGTTCTGTTGCTTTGAACCCAGCTGGTCAAGTTTTCCAAGGTACCAACACAAGAGAAGGTTATGTTGACGGTATCGCAATCAACACTACTTCTAAGTTTGACCTAGATATCGGTTCATTGTCTTTCGGTGACACTGGTACTTCTATCGGTAAAATCTACTTGACTGATGTGACTAACACTACAAACTGGACTATCTCTGCTCACTAAGATCTTGATCTTAGCTGAAGCTGGATACGAAAGTGTTTAGTTAAGTTAGAAGCAAAACGAGAAACCGCCTCACATTGTGAGGTGGTTTTTTTAGTTTCTGTTGTCTGTAAATTCTGTTGGCAGGGAAATGTGGGGTAGGCTTTTGTGGCTAAAAGTGTTTGTTATGAAATTCCGTTCACTGCCTCGTTCACATTATAAAAAATGCCTAACAAAAGTCACAAATTCTACTGATTCACTGTAGACATTCTTCTCTCGCCCAGATAATTTATATCCACAACAGTTTTATCTCACCGTTATAATAATGATTGGAGTCTCTATATGAAGATGTTGAAATTTGGT
>NZ_LWFZ01000679.1:0-4946 GCF_001635225.1 Oleiphilus sp. HI0086 | reverse complement strand
ATCAATATTTAATATACTATCGGGATAGTTTAGGTTGTTATTGTTTATAGGTTCAAAAGAGTATGCCGAAAATTGTAGATCATGAAGAAAGGCGCGCGGCCATTGCCCGAGGGGCGGTAGAAGCCATCGCTAATTATGGTATTCACAAGGTAACCATGATTAAGTTCGCCGAAGCCGGTGGCTGTACAGAGGGCATGGTCAATTATTACTTCGATAATAAAGAACATGTGCTCCAGGCCGCATTAGAACAGGTAATTAAATCTACTGAAGATCGTTTAGTGCAGGCGATACAAGACAACCCGAAGGATTTGGAGAACTTATTGCTGCAAACTTTGCCCATCAACGAAACTGTGCAAAAAGAATTCTGTGTCTGGCGAGACTTTTGGCAGCGGGCCGGAGATTCTCAAGCTTTGCAGCAAACTCAAACACACTGGATAAAGGACTGGGTAGCCGGTATTTCCGGTTTCATCGAGAAAGCACAGGCGGCCGGTGAACTCAGACCGGATCTAGATGTACAGTTAGAAGCTGAAATGTTGGCCACTTATGTGGATGGTCTGGGTCTAAAGGCGTCATTGGCTCCCAAAGATTGGCCTGTAAAGCGGCAGAAGCAACATGTGAGTGCGTATCTGTCACGGCTCTATTGACCGCTGATCCCCGAAATTCTTTTTTTAAAATCACACTACCTTCTTGTTATCTTCGGAAATCAGATAAATCGAGTTCGAATCTTGTCTGTTTTAGAAGTAGGACACACAGTTCGAGCCCGTCCTGTGAATTTAGGAGATCGACTGGAGAGGATTGGACGACGTCCTTAAATATCAACTCGATTGCCTTTTATGTCAATTAATGCCGACGCTACGCGGGTATATTTTCACCCTACTGCGAAGTGACGCGGCTACAGGTGCGATCCAATAGAAATCGATTTAATAATGAAGTGTGATATCTGGTGAGTTGGAACTGATAAATCTACAGCTCCATGATCACCGATACGACTGTTACTTTGATGAATTTGAATTCAATAAATTTAGTCACAAACCTCTATGTCCATAGCTACAACTTTTTATCTCGCCGCTTACAATTCGACAGTTATATTTATCGTCGTGGACATAATTTCGGTATTCTTTTCACTGCACTCTCCGATTGACACTAAAGCTCATTGGTTACCGGAAAACAAAAAAATCCTTGTTACTAATAGGGATTGCAAATTATTTTAACTATCGCATTGCTTTCTATGGTGGCTTTCTATCTTATCAAAAATCCAGCAATGTAAATATCAACTCGTCAGGCGAGGATCTTTCGAGCTAATTTCGTCGATGTTTGGCTTGTGACTCACCGGCGGACTAAAAGCGGCTCGGTCAATATTTTTACGGTATATCAATATGAAAAAAAGTATAACAAGACGTGATTTCTTGAATGGTTCTGCATTGGCAATAGGAGCGATGGGTCTATCCAGTAGCACTGCATGGGCTCAGCTACTGGGCGCATCTGGTGAGGCGACGACGCTTGGCCCCTTACCTGCGGATTACTATCCACCAACTTTGACAGGCTTGCGGGGCAGCCATAAGGGATCCTTTGAAGTGGCCCACTCACTGGCATGGCGTGGTGAGAAACCGCAGCACTACCAAAAGCTTCACGAGCACTATGATCTGGTAATTGTTGGTGGTGGAATATCCGGATTGTCTGCAGCGTGGTTTTATCGAAAAAAAATGGGCCATGATGCACGCATTCTGATTCTGGATAATCACGACGATTTCGGCGGACATGCCAAGCGCAACGAATTCCAGGTCAAAGGTAAAACGTTATTGGGGGCTGGCGGTTCGCAAAACTTGGAGTTCCCAGACCGCTACGATGATATTTCCCGCTCAGTATTGGACGACTTGGGCATCGATACCGATATCATGGAATCCAATATGACGCAAGATTACCCCTTGGGCAATACCGATCACGATGCAGGCATGTCGATTGCGACTGATAATGGTCACGTTAACCTTGGCGGAAATTGGATTAATTTTTTACACGCGAAGGAAGGCTATCGCGAAGCGATAGAACGATTGCCTTATAATAAATCTGAAAAAGAAAAACTGATCGAATTCGTATCCGGCGAGCACGACTACCTTGATGAACTGTCCTTCTTCGAGAAATATAAGTACTCAAAAACCACCAGTTACAATAGTTTTCTTCGCGACAGAGTCGGGTTTTCGGGCAGAACAATTCGTATGCTAGATGTTTTTAGTCGTGGCATGTTCGGGTACTCTGGCTGGAAGGACAGTATTCTTCACGCCATCATGCTTGGCGCGCCAGGGCTCAGAGCGATGGGCTGGTTGGGTGAAGTAGCCGACTTCCTGACGATGAGTACAGGCAAAGCTTATGAAGCCAGATATTTCCCCGATGGCAATGCAACTGTAGCGAGGCTACTGGTGAGTAAGTTGATTCCCTCCGTAGCGAAAGGGGAGGGAAATTTTACCAACATTGCCACTAAACGCCTCGACTATAGTGAACTTGACCGAGAACGACACACCACTAAAATAAGGTTAAACAGTACGGCTGTTGGCGTGCGCCAGCGCGGTGAAAATCTGGTCGAGGTTGATTACGTAATTTCCGGACAGGCTCAGAGTGTGACTGCTGATCACTGTATATTGGCTTGTTACAATGGTTTGATACCGCACTTGTGCCCAGAACTTCCCGAGAAGCAAAAGGAAAATCTCAGCTATAACGTTAAGATTCCCTTTGTATTTTCTACCATTGCTCTTAGCGATGGTAAAGCTTGGTCACAGTTGGATTGCAATATGATGTTTTGCCCTCATGATTACTTTAATACCATAACCGCGACTCCTCCAACCACCACCGGGGGACACCAGCCGCCGATGACGCCAGATGAACCTATGGCGGTCAGCATGTTTCACAGCCCTACACCGGAACCGATCAATAACGAGACCGGACGTGAGCTGTTCCGACATGGGCGCCACATTCTCTACACCACCCCTTACGAAGTTTACGAGAAAAATATTCGGCAACAGCTACAAAGCGTTCTGGGGCAATACGGTTTCAATCATGAGCGAGATATTGAGGCCATCACTGTAAATCGCTGGTCGCATGGTTATGCGTATCCGTATATGCAGCTCGATGATCCCGAGTGGGAAGAAGGCCAGGCTCCTCATGAGCTGGGACGCAAACAATTTGGACGCATTTCCATTGCAAACTCCGATTCAGAAGCCCAGTCTTATGTTACAGCAGCAATTGTGGCGGCGCACCGAGCGGTAGAGGAGCAAACATCGTCGTAAATGCAATAGGTATTTGAGGGACACCGTACTGCCGAGTGCCCCTAAATTGATATATGCATTTTCCACCACCTGATCATGCCCTAAAAGAAGATCAAAAATTAGTTTGACTTAAGTTTCGGTAGGCCATTGGCGTATAGCCGCTAAGGCTCTTAAAGGCACGATCAAAAGCGCTGGACTCTGAATATCCCAGTTGCAGTGCAATGATGCTGACAGGGGAGCTGGTTTCCGTCAGCGCTTTCTTGGCGACTTCCTCCATCACTGCATTGCGGAGCTCGCGAAAGGAAGTACCTCGGGTCATTAGTTGTCGAGTCAGGTTTCTGCGTGACATAAAAAATTGCGTTGCCGCGTGGTTCGCCGAGCAGGCGTCCGTGCCGAGCGTCCGGGCAATATAGAATTTAACTTGACCAACAATGTCGTCGATTTTCAGTATTTTGTCCAGAAGTTGATCTGCATTCTCCCGCAGTACTTTCAGCATATTGGGGTCTGCGGGAGTAGCTTCAAGATTAAGATCGGAACTACTGATTGCACAGTAATTCACGGCTTGTTCAAATTTTACATTTTTACCAATGAATTCGTAGTAGTCTTCAATACTTGAATTGGGCTTATGACTAAATCCAACTTCCAGAGGACTCCAGGCATCGTCCAATTGCTTACGCAAAAGCTTCATCAATAATGCCATTGCCAATTCAACTTCTTGAGAGATATCAAAAGCGGGTGCAATGTTGACGCGATATTCTAGCCGGCTTTCATTTTTACCTTCAATGAAATCGATAACAATTGCTTTAGATATCGTTTGATCGTATCGGGATAAACATAAACAGACGTCTCTCAATGTGGCCGCGTGATAGACGGTAAGCATTCCTGAACCAAAGTCAGAACCCTTGACAACCTTTGAAAGTTGTAAGCCTAGTAGAGATTCATCGAGACGTTTAGCTGTCCAATTAATGAGTCGGATATAATCTTCCATCGACAGAAATTCGTACCCACCGTTGGAATCCTTTTCCAAATCCAGAGACTGTTCAATTTCGGCTTGAGTGATTCCTCTCTCATACGAAAAGTTCAATAGCCATTGACTAGAAAGCCCTGAAAACTTTTTCAATTGAATCATAAAAACAGCCCCTTTGTTCGGATGGGTGACCGACTATATCGGGGTACAATTGCTCATAGAATCGACTTAACTTATTGTTTTTATTGAAGAGAATACCTTTATTTTTTCGGTCGTCAGCCATACTAAGTTCTTCCATCCCTCTCTTTGAGCCGCGGTAGACGAGCTGAGCGGTGCATGATAGAAGCCGTATGCGCGGCTCGATTATCTCTGATAACCAATAAGGGGTCCTAGGGATTTTGCCTCCATATATCGCAAAACCCTCTGAAGCTCCCGTCTGCCGTGGCCTGTAGAGGGCTATTAATTTCTAATTCACCAAAAATTTGTTATCTTCTTTGACCTTTAGGTCAAAGAATGAGCAGAGACAAACGGCTATCAATTCTCACTGCCGCGGAAATCGAGGATTTATACAGCGTTCCTTCCTTCAACGAGTCTTATCAGCGGTTTTACTTCGCGCTAAATGATAAAGAACTTGCGGAGCTATCCAGAATACGGCAACGCAAGTACCGTTGTGTTGCCGTTGCATTGTTGGGCTACTTCAAATGCAAACCGATCCTGCTCAA
>NZ_LWFZ01000678.1:0-8131 GCF_001635225.1 Oleiphilus sp. HI0086 | reverse complement strand
GTAAACTTCTGCTTCCCACATTTCATCTGCACTCTCATAACCGAACCTCGCATTCACTAAAGCATAAGCCCCCTGATAAGAGGTTTCATGGTTCGGCGCAGTAAAGTACTGCTCATCCTGCCACGCATACTCCAAGCGGTAACTTAACGTACCACTTGGCAAGTCATGAAAGTACTGGCCAGCCAAACTAACTTTATGAGCTGGAGATGCAACCATATCATCCCCAGAAGCATCCTGTTCAGGCTGAGCAATCGAGCTATCAGCGTTTACAACTGGCGGAATGATATAATTATCATATTCTGCATTCAAAAACGCATAATTCATTTCTATCGCCAGGTTATAGGTTGGCATCCACTTATTTTCAATCTCAAGTCCAAAAATATTCGCTTCTGCAGCATTAGAAACATTCAATACACCTGGACTTGTAAACTCTGATACCTGCAAGTCCTGATAGTCGCTATAAAATAAAGCTATGTTTGAATGTAGTTTTTTATCTAATAGCTGGAACTTACTACCTATTTCGTAGGACCAAACCTTCTCGGGAGAATACTCTGGCGAAGCATCCGTCATGTTGTAACCGCCGCTTTTGAAACCGCGTTTGACACTGCTATACACCATCGTTCCAGAATCATATGTATAATCAAGCGAGAACGATGGGCTCCATGAGTCCCAAGAATTAGAGGGCGACGCAGAAAAATCTAATGTAGGATCTGCGTGATCATACACATTGTCAAATTCTTTTTCTTCACTGCTGTAACGCAAACCCAGAGTTGTATTCAGCCGATCCGTTATTGAGTAGGTTCCTTGCCCAAAGAGCGCATACGCCTGTGTTTCGTTTTTGGAGTCTACGACAACAATTGTAGAGTTAATGGCAGTGTCAGATTCATGCTCTTCTTGCAAATAATATGCACCTGCCACCCATTTTAGCCTGTCACCTTGATATTGAAGACGCAGTTCTTCCGAGAGCATATTCTGCTGCTCTTCATACTCTGTCACCAGATACACCACATCGCTACCATCTGTATCTTCCTTTAACTTGAGATCTAGGTCTCTATACCCTGTCAGAGAAACCAAGGTTAATTCAGGAGATATTTTTCGCGTATACTCGATTGAGGCGCCATAGTTTTTGCTTTCTGTATAGGGGTCAACATCATTGACATTAACCGACCATGGATCACTAGGAACTATTGCTCCTGCTGCTAATGTACCTGCTGCACCATCCGAGTTCACAAGCGTCGTCTTATAAGCCGCTGGATTCCTATCAATATCTGAATAATCTGCCCTTAACACTAACTCGCTTTTGTCATCGAGCAAAAAGCGCAATGCCCCGCGAGTCGCTAAAGAGTCGTCATCCAATAAACCATCAACACCTGTTGCAGCAGTATTCTTGACGTAAGGATCGTGATCGGTCTTAACAACAGCTAAACGGCCTAGAACCTTATCCTCAGAAATTGTGCCGTTTATCATGCCGCCTACGCTGCGAAAACTATACGAGCCAACTTCTGCGAATAGCTTACCGCTAGACTCCGCTTCTGGTTTTTTAGTGATCAGGTTAATCGTACCGCCGGTAGAGTTTCGACCATACAAAGTACCTTGTGGCCCACGCAGTATTTCGACTCGTTCAACGTCGAGAAAGTCTTCAAGAATTGAGGTTGTTCTAGATTGGTAAACACCATCGACGTGAACGGTGACACTTGGGTCTGAACCAATAAAGTCCAGGTTACTACCAATACCACGCATGTAGAGCCGTGCAGACTAGCCATTATGTGTAAGGTTCAACCCCGGCGTTTGCATACGCAGGTCTTTGATATTTCCAATACCAGCATCGCTCATATCTTCTTCGGTGTAGGCCGAAATTGCTGCCGGTACTTCTTGGAGCTTCACCTCGCCTTCTTTGGTCCCCGTTACCGTCACATCCTTTAGTTTTAATGGCTGCTTTGCTTCTGTCGGCGAGTGTCCATCGGCCCAAGCCGTCGCTGACAATATAGAGCAAAGTAGAATGGAAGATGAGGTAAAAATCGGCTTGCGAGACATTTAAACTATTCTCTTAGATTTTTTCGCGACTACGTACTGGACATCCAGTAGATATCATTATTTCGTAGCTCGCTTTTTTATACTATTTATAGTCTTTTGACTATAGGATAGATCCGTAAAAATACCAGCCTCAAAGCGCTCTAGAATACTCACTACTATTTTTGTCCCACTGATGGAAATTCTGTGTTAACGTAGCACTTCGTTTCCCCAATATTATTTTCTATTTTCTGCGAAAAACGGATTTATGACTGCTATCGCCGCGATCGACCTTCAGGAAGCTTCTGAACACCCTCATATCCCAACGCTTTCCCAACTGAGTTTATGGGTTGATGCCGCTCTTAAAGCCTCACTTCATGATAGGAAAAAGCACGAACAAGAATATGAGCTTACCGTTCGTATTGTCGACAAGGAAGAAAGCCGATCATTGAATAGCCAGTATCGCGGCAAAGATAAACCCACTAATGTTTTGTCTTTTCCTTTCGAAGCGCCAGCCGAGATTGAGCTTAACCTTTTGGGCGATTTGGTAATCTGTGCCCCTGTGGTAGCAAAGGAAGCAGCGGAACAGTCGAAGCAAGAAATAGCTCACTGGGCTCATATGGTGGTTCATGGCACTTTGCACCTGCAGGGCTACGACCATATCGAGGACGATGAAGCAGATATGATGGAGGCGCTTGAGGTGAAAATTCTGGCTGAACTTGGCTTTCCAGACCCTTACACTGAGATCGTCGAAGATGATACTATTGCAAACCACGATACAGCATAGGATTCGCTAGAAAACGTTTATGAACGAAGATAACTCAAAACCTCCGAGTAGCCAGTCAGGCCATAGTAAAGCCAAGCAAGAACATAAAAATAGTTCAAAAGGCTGGTTTGAAAAACTCACCCAGGCTTTTTCAGATGAGCCTGCGTCGCTGCGCGATATTATGGATATTCTCCGTACCGCAGAAGACCGAAACGTTCTCGATGCTGACTCGCTCAGTATTATCGAAGGCGCGATGCAAGTCACCGACATGCAAGTTCGCGAAGTGATGATTCCCCGCTCCCAGATGATTACCGTACGCGCGACGCTTGAGCCTGAAGAGTATATGCATAGCATTATCGAGTCTGCTCACTCACGTTTTCCGGTTATTGGCGAGTCAACTGACGATATTATCGGTATTTTGCTTGCTAAAGATTTACTGCCCCTAGCGATAAAAGGACAACTTAGCAAAAACAAGATTTCTGAGGCTTTACGGCCAGCGACGGTTGTACCTGAGAGCAAGCGATTAAATCAGCTTCTTAAGGAGTTTAAGCAAAACCGTAATCATATGGCAATTGTTGCCGATGAGTATGGCGGTATTGCCGGGCTTGTAACGATTGAAGATATTCTTGAGCAGATCGTGGGCGAGATCGAAGATGAGCACGACATCGATGACGAAGCGTTAATTAAGCCTCTTACTGATGGCGAGTATAACGTAAAGGCCATCACCCCTATTGATGAATTTAATGAGTACTTTTCAACGGAACTGCCAGATAAGGAATTCGACACCATTGGAGGCCTGATTCTGAAGAAGTTCGAACGCCTGCCCCGCCGCGGTGATACAACTCTTATGTATGGCTTTAAAGTAACAGTACTTAATGCTGATAACCGAAGCATTCGCTTGGTGAAGATAGAGAAGAATTGATATTCCAGCGGTTTCAATGGGGTCAGACTCGATTGAAACCGCAATATTTTCAATCGAGTCTGACCCCATTGAAATTTGACACTCCATGAACCTATTCCCGTCTCTGCCCAAGCCCTTAATTTTCATTTGCCTGTTAGTAGCCGGTGCACTGCAAACCTTCACACTTGCCCCATATGGCTTATGGCTACTAGGCCCTATTTCGATTGCATTGATACTACTTTGCACGCAAGCCTTAAAACCTTCAGGCAAAGCCGAGAAAGGTTTTTTGTATGGTTGGATATTTGGCTTAGGGCTTTTTGGTTCAGGCGCTTCGTGGGTTTACGTTAGTATTAACACCTATGGCAATGCGCCACCAGTGCTTGCAGGTGGCTTAACTGTCATTTTTGTTGCTGGCTTGGCCCTGTTTAGCGCTTTGAACTTCTGGCTCTACTTCAAACTACGCGGTGACAACACATTAATAAACAGCTTTTTATTTACCGCGATATGGGTCTTGGGTGATGGTTTTCGGACTGTATTCCTAACGGGTTTCCCCTGGCTATTTTTGGGCTATTCGCATCTTGAGTCACCTTTAAGCGGTTGGATCCCGGTGATTGGTGTACACGGGCTTACCTTCATTGTTGCACTAAGCGGCACCGCTTTAGCCTTGTTGTTAGCTTCTGATACTAAGCAGCACAAGTTCGGTTTACTCGCTTTTGCACTGATCTTCTGGATTAGCGGGCCTGCATTAAGCACCATTAACTGGAGCCAAAGTAAAGTTAGCAATACTGAAGATTCTAAAGATGAGCTCAGCGTCGCGCTGATTCAGACTAATATTCCCCAAGAACTTAAATGGCGACGTTCACAAATTCCAAAAACCTTAAAACTACTCGAGACCATGAGCGAGCAGGCCTGGCAGAGTGATGTGATTGTTTGGCCAGAAACGGCGGTGCCCAGGTTATATGACCAGGCCCTTCCATTTTTGAATGTAATGTCTGAACTGGCGAAAGCGAATAATAGTAATATTTTCAGCGGCATCCCCTTTCGACACATCGATAGAGAGAGCGGTCGCCAGGTTTACCACAACAGTATTGTTAGTCTTGGTGCGCGTGAAGCAGAAGGCGAAAGTATCTACCATAAACAGAAATTGGTTCCCTTTGGGGAATATGTTCCGCTGGAAGATTTATTGCGTGGCCTGATCGACTTCTTCAACCTACCCATGTCTGACTTTCGAACCGGTGCAGAAGACCAAGCCTTGCTAAAGTCCTTCGACTATCAAGTGGCGCCATTTATTTGCTATGAAGTGGTCTACCCTGATTTTGTTGCCAAGCAGTCGGCCGACGCAGATTACCTGATCACCATCAGTAACGACAGTTGGTTTGGCACCTCGATAGGCCCGCTTCAACATTTGGAAATGGCGCAGATGCGTGCTGCTGAAAATGCCCGCTACATGGTGCGCGGCACCAATAATGGGGTTAGTGCGATCATCGACGAGCGCGGAAAGATTACAGCCCAAAGTGAGCAATTTGTACAAACGATTTTGTTTTCTAAAATTCGTTTACTGGAAGGACGCACACCTTTTTCACACACTGGTTCCACTCCCCTATTTTGGTTTTGTGCTCTGCTCGTTTTAGTACTAAGAGTCAGGCGCTGAAAAGCATCAACAGAAGCGTGAAAAGCACCGTAATCTAGGCTAGAATAGCCGGCTGGTTTTAGTCGGCTTGATGCTTTATCCATCTTTAAGCGCCAAGCTTCTAAAAAGTACCTTATTTTTCACTCTTTATAAAAACACGCGACATTGAAGACTCTCATGCAAGAACATTATCAACCGCAGCAAATAGAAGAAAAAGCCCGTAAATTTTGGCAAGACAACAACAGCTTTGCTGTCACTGAAGACGAAACAAAAGAGAAATACTACTGCCTGTCCATGTTCCCTTATCCGAGCGGAAAACTACATATGGGCCACGTGCGTAACTACACCATTGGCGATGTTGTTTCTCGCTATCAGCGCATGCAAGGCAAAAACGTAATGCAACCAATGGGTTGGGATGCTTTTGGTCTTCCTGCAGAGAATGCTGCGATCAATAACAAGGTAGCACCTGCCAAGTGGACCTACGAAAATATCGAATACATGAAGACTCAGTTGAACGCACTGGGCTTTGGCTACGACTGGAGTCGCGAACTGGCGACCTGTCAGCCTGAGTACTACAAGTGGGAACAGTGGTTCTTCACCAAGCTTTACGAGAAAGGTTTGGTTTACAAGAAGAACGCAACCGTCAACTGGGACCCTGTCGACCAAACTGTTTTGGCAAACGAACAGGTTGTTGATGGCCGCGGCTGGCGCTCTGGTGCTTTGGTCGAGCGTAAAGAAATTCCACAATGGTTTATCAAGATTACTGATTATGCTGAAGAGCTGTTGGCAGATCTCGATCAGTTAGATGAGTGGCCTGAGCAGGTCAAAACCATGCAGCGCAACTGGATCGGCCGCTCTGAAGGTTTGGAATTCTCATTCGACCTAGCAGGTCGAGATGACAAGCTAAGCGTTTATACCACTCGCCCAGATACTTTAATGGGTGTGACCTACGTTGCAGTTGCTTCCCAGCACCCTCTTGCTCTTGAAGCGGCAGGGAATAATGCTGAGGTGAAAGCCTTTGTTGAAGAGTGTAAGAACAACAAAGTCGCTGAAGCAGATATGGCGACGATGGAGAAAAAAGGTATTCCAACCGGCTTTACTGCTATCCACCCAATTACGGGCGAAGAAGTACCTGTTTGGACGGCTAATTTTGTCTTGATGGATTACGGTTCAGGTGCGGTTATGTCGGTACCGGCTCACGATGAGCGTGACCATGAATTCGCCAAGGCTTTCCAGCTTCCTATCAAGCAGGTGATTGCGCCGGAAGACGGCAACGACATAGATGTACAAGAAGAAGCTTTTGTTGAAAAAGGCGTATTGGTGACTTCAGGTGAATTCACCGGCCTAAGCTCGGCAGAAGCCTTTGATGCCATTGTTGCCAAGTTCGAAGCGCTAGGCACTGGCAAAAAGCGTATTAACTATCGCTTGCGTGACTGGGGTGTTTCTCGCCAGCGTTACTGGGGCACACCTATCCCGATCAAGAATCTTGAAGACGGCAGCGCGATTCCTGTTCCTTTAGATGAGCTGCCTGTTGTACTGCCTGAAGACGTTGAGCTGAACGGTGTCACCTCACCTATCAAGAGCGACCCGGAGTGGGCAAAGACGACTCATAATGGTCAGCCTGCACTACGTGAAACAGATACCTTCGATACCTTTATGGAATCGTCTTGGTATTACGCACGTTACTGTTCACCTCAGTCTGCTGACAGCATGTTAGACCCAGGCGCGGCAAATTACTGGCTGCCTGTAGACCAATATATTGGTGGTATTGAGCACGCTATTTTGCACCTGCTTTATGCGCGCTTTTTCCACAAACTGTTACGAGATGTCGGCTTGGTAAATTGTGACGAGCCGTTCAAGCGTCTGTTATGCCAAGGCATGGTATTGGCTGAAAGCTTCTATCAGGAAGACGATAAAGGTGGCAAGATCTGGATCGCGCCAGCTGAAGTCGATATCGAGACGGACGAAAAAGGCAAAACCATTAGCTGCAAGCGCAAGTCTGACGGTAGCGAAGTGTTGTCTTCTGGCATGAGCAAGATGTCGAAATCTAAGAACAACGGTGTTGACCCACAAACCACCATCGACCAGTTTGGTGCTGATACCGTTCGTTTGTTTATTATGTTTGCTGCGCCTCCTGAGCAATCATTGGAATGGTCTGACAGTGCGGTTGAAGGTTCAAACCGTTTCCTTAAGCGTATCTGGCGCCAGGTGTATTCTCACGTTTCTCAGGGCGATGTGGCTGCACTCGATGTTGCCAGCTTGAACAAAGAGCAGAAAGCGCTTCGCTTAAAAACGCATGAAACGATTGCTAAAGTAAGTGACGACGTTAGCCGCCGCTTAACCTTTAACACAGCAATCGCGGCTATTATGGAGCTAATGAATACAGCCTCGAAGTTTGTTGATGTCAGTGAGCAAGGCCGTGCGGTCATGCAGGAAACGCTTGAAACCGTTACTTTACTGCTTGCACCAATCACGCCTCATATTTCACATGAGCTATGGGAAACCCTGGGCCACAAAGACGCAGTTATCGGCGCGGGCTGGCCAAGTGTTGACGAGAGCGCCTTGGTTAAGGCTTCGCAAACGATCGTTATTCAGGTGAATGGTAAAGTAAGGTCCAAGCTTGACGTGCCTGCTGATATCAGCAAAGAAGCAATGGAACAAACTGCTTTGGATGATGAAAACGTTAAACGCTTTACAGATGACAAGACCGTTCGTAAAGTAATCGTTGTACCTGGAAAGCTGGTTAATATCGTTGCGAACTAGGCAACGATAGACCTGTTCTTTCCTCCTTAATATCGCCCCTCGCTTAAAGCTTCGGGGCGAT
>NZ_LWFZ01000677.1:0-9396 GCF_001635225.1 Oleiphilus sp. HI0086 | reverse complement strand
TCTTTAAACTCTTTTGAATAATGCTTCACTCATATTCTCTTACCGCCTCCTATTCAATTATTAAAAATTAACAGAGGCGACAACTATCCTGACACAGGGGGTTATAAGGCAGAGTGGGAATCCGATCTCTGGTCAATTGCATATTCTGGCCCATTCCGATCACTCATTCTGGTTTTAACCGATCATCATTTCTGGAACTTTTCGACCATTGATTCTGGTTTTATTCGATCACTTTTTCTGGATTTCCAGAATCAGTGATCAGATACCAGAATTGATGATCAGATATTTCCAGAATCACTCCTAACGCGTTGACTTAACTAACAATCTGCTAGTCTCTTAGCCTTTTTCCGGCGAGGAGTAATAGCAGTGGCCAAAAAAAGGTTATCAATGCGTAAAATCAAAGACATTTTACGGCTTCGTCATGAGGCCGGATTAAGCTATCGAGGGATAGCTCAAGCACTTAATATTGGTTACGGAACGGTCGTCGATTACCTCAAGCGAGCTGATCAAGCAGGCCTAAGCTGGCCAGTTCCCGAGGAAATGGCTGAGCGAGATCTCGCTCGAATGCTGTTCCCTAGCCAAGCTGCGACGGGTCAAAGGCGTTTTGTTGAGCCAGACTTCCCGCAAGTCCACCAGGACCTCAAACAAAAAACTGTAACCAAACAGTTATTGTGGCAAGAATATCGGCAGCAAAATCCTGATAACGGTTACAGTTATGCTCAGTTCTGTCATCGTTATCTTGAATGGCTGGGTTGCCAGAAACGTAGCATGCGTCAGATTCATCGTGCAGGTGAAAAACTCTTTGTCGATTACTGTGGTCCTACAATGCCGGTGGTGAACCCAGATACCGGCGAAGTCAGGCAAGCCCAAATTTTTGTCGCTGTGATGGGGGCATCCAACTACACCTTTGCTTGTGCTAGTTGGAGCCAGAACCAGGAAGACTGGTTGAATGCCCATGTACAGACTTTCGAGTTCCTCGGCGGTGTACCTGAACTAGTCGTGCCGGATAATTTGAGAAGTGCGGTGCGCAAAACACATCGTTACGAACCAGATATAAACCCGGCTTATCAGCAACTGGCACAACACTATCAAGTGGCGGTTGTTCCAGCGCGCCCCTATAAACCCAAGGATAAATCCAAAGCAGAAGTCGCTGTACAAATCGTTGAACGCTGGATTATGGCACGCTTGCGTCATCAAACCTTCTTCACTCTGGCGTCACTAAACCAAGCAATCCGGTTTTTATTGGACGACTTGAATCAGCGTCCCTTTAAGAAGCTCCCGGGTTCCCGGGCAAGTCAGTTCAAGCAACTAGACCAACCCGCCTTAAGGTCATTGCCTACAACGCCATACCATTATGCAGAGATCAAACAGGTGCGAGTCCATATCGATTACCACGTCGAATACGATAAGCACTATTACTCAGTTCCCCATAATCTGGTGAAACAGGCTGTTGAAGTACAAGCTAGTAACTCAAGCGTCTCCGTTTATAGCCAAGGTCAACGAGTCGCTAGCCACCCTCGTAGTTATCGGCAAGGTGCGCACAGCACTTGTGCTGAACATATGCCGCAAGCGCACCGAGCTATACAGGAATGGAGCCTAGAGCGCTTCCTGAGCTGGGCAAACGAGATAGGCGCTGAAACTCGTGAAGTGGTGAATCACCTACTGCAAGAAAAGCGACATCAAGAACAGAGTTATCGCCGCATACTCGCCTTACTTAGTAATGCGAAGAAATATGGACGAGAGAGACTCAACAAGGCTTGCGGACGCGCACTACTGATCAACTCACCGACACGCAGCAGTGTTGAATCCATACTTAAACAAGGACTTGATCAGATCGTTGTTGAAACTCAGGAGCATCATATTCAGGAAGAGTTATGCCTGGACCACCATGAAAACATCCGTGGTGAAGACTACTACCACTAAATACTCATATGAATAACTAGGGAAAAAACATGTTTACCAATCAAACCTTGCAAGCACTGAGAACATTAAAACTTAGCGGCATGGCTGATGGCCTAGAGCAACAGCTAGCACAACCATCAACACATGAAGAGCTTAGCTTCGATGAACGCCTGGCGCTATTAGTCGATAGAGAAAGTACGCACCGACACAACAATAAAATTACCCGTTTACTGAAGGCTGCCAAGTTAAAGATAAAGGCTCACCCTGAAGACATTAACTACCAGCATCCACGTGGTCTGAAAAAAAGTCAGTTCGCGGGTCTACTGAGTAGTCAATGGGTTCATCAGCATCACAACGTATTAATCGAGGGCCCAACGGGCTGTGGTAAGACATACTTGGCTTGTACTCTCTCGACTCAAGCTTGCCGTCACGGCTTCTCAGTACGCTACTTCCGAACTTCACGCCTACTTGAAGCACTGAGTATTGCGCACGGCGATGGCCGCTTCCAGAAACTCGTTCAGCAACTCGCTAAGACCGACTTACTGGTTCTGGATGACTGGGGCCTGGAAAAAATGACTCTTGGCCAACGCAACGACTTACTCGAAATAATGGAAGACCGACACGGCGTTCGATCAACCATAATCACGAGCCAGCTACCTATCACGCAATGGCATAAAGCTATTGGCGATGCAACGCTGGCTGACGCCATCCTGGATCGCATACTGCACAATAGTCACAAGCTAAAACTTAAAGGAGAGTCACTAAGAAAGGCAATGAGTAAAATAACTGAATCCGATCACTCGGAGTGATACTATCGAGGTCTAGGCGTTAGGAGATTTAGGTGATCGAATAAAACCAGAATCGATGATCAGATACGCCGGAATACGCAGTCAATTTTCTTTGATAAGTGGCAGAACTCAGTACGTGCTTAAAGTGGGGTACGATGAATCTGTTGAAAAGCTTTCACCTGGTCGTTTTCATATGAAGGTATTAATTGATAGATTAATTGAGGAGGAAAATATCGCTACTTTGAATTTGATGAGTAATGCTCGTTGGCATATTGGCTGGAATCCTAATGAGGTATCGCTAGTCTCTATCTTTATTGCCGGTCGTACAATTAAAGGTAGATTATTCGTATGGCTAAAGCTGTTAAAAAGAAGATTTAAGAGGTCTTTGAATCAGGGGCGAATGCATTATTTTTTACATAAGCTAAGGCTCATATAATTAGTAAATGAAGAGTCTTGTTCGTAGTGTGATTGGATTGAATTCTAGAGTATGCAGTTGCTATCGTAGATAAGCTTTTGTTTTATTGCTTTGAGTGATAACTCAAAATCAAAGGGAGATAGCGCCACGGAAAATAAAAATAAAGAATATAAAACGATAGACAATAGTACATCATACTTTTGTTTATCCTTGCTATTTACGTGCGCACTGGGCTCCTGGTATAGCTTGATGCATAACAATGAAATAGATAAGCCTATCATCGATGCCATATAAGGCATGAATATATCGCTCCTGCCTGACTTTATAAAAACTTCTGATACTTCAATGCACAATGAAAAGAAAAGGCAGTGGACAGCGGGTACTAGAATGTTAGGTGTTTGGCGTTTTATTTGAATATGTGCGCTTAAAAAGGCAAGTGGTATGAATATGATACAATTCAACGTTAAGTACTGCCAATCTACTGATGCGGATGAAAAGTGGAAAAAGGGGTCAAGAATCAAACGTGGCATGTCACTGTTTTGACTGTTTAGCTTTGCATAGATATCAGATAATGAGACGGTGATATTAAGAGGTAGTAAACAGGTTATATAAGCGACCGCTATATAGATAAACCGGATTCCAGATATGTTTTGCAATGCCGCATTATCTGATTTTTGCTCTATACCAAGTAAGCTAGAAGGTGAAAAGTGAAAGTGCTTTAGTGCAATATAGGCGACAAAATAGCCCGTGATAAAACCTGAAGTATTTGATATTACGTCTGAAATATCGGAATAGCGCCCAATAAATGCTTGCGTTATTTCAACTAGTGTACTGACTAAAAAACCAACAAACAGATAGGGGCTCATTAATCTAGGAGAGGATTTACTCGCTATATATAGGGAACAAAGAAAGCCCAATGGCATATACAGCAGTATGTTCGTAGCAACATCTCTTAGGTTGTGAAAATTAAAAGAAAATGCACTCCCTTTTTCGAGTAGGGTCTGGATTGCACTTTCTGTGCTGGGTGCCTTTCCTGTTAGGTAAAAGCTTGCCGCTAGAATAAATAGTAAATATAGAAGTAGAAGAAGCCCAAAGCTTAGTCGTGTTATATTTGGGCTTGTTTGTAACGGCATTTGAGTTTCCCTATTTCTGTTAAGAGTAAATAATAGCTTTAGACTTTACCACTCAATAGCTTGGCGGCCACTTTGAATAGGAATACTTTTATGGCGTCACTGATCTTTTTGTCACCGGATATAGGGCTTAGCTTGATTCCCAGTCTCCTCTTAACTAATTCATTAAAGCGCAAGGCTAAGCCTTTCTTCTGAGTTTCTTTCGTGTTGAAGATAATTGATACTGAGGCTGAAACTTCATCGCATGTTTTTACCCAGTGTGGTGCTAAATAGGGAATATGAGCGCCTTCACCTGGCTTAATAAAAGTTTTTGTTGAGGTGTTAACAAATTCGTCCCGTAAGCTTGGTGCTACTTTATGGGTTTTGGCTACAAATGTTTCCAGTTCATCATCACTAATTTGTTCTTTATCCCAGGGTTCCCACGTATAGACTTCTTTAGTGCCCGTAAGTTGCATAAGGAAAGTGCTATACCGGTCGATGTGATAAGGCGTTGTGCCATTTGGTGACGTGATAAATAGATAGAGTGTTGAGTCAGTAATTTCTGTACCTAGTTCTTGGGCAAGTTGTTCAAGGTCGTTCTTTAGCCCTGTAAATAGCTCTTTATATTGTTCGTCAATTTCAGGACTTCTAACCATCACAAAAGAGTCTGAAGTCGCCAGATTTTCCAGTGCGTGCTCTAATGAGCATTCTATTTTATGTTCTTTATGAGCTGTATCAAGATTTGCATTGATGTCGACTTTACTAGAGCTGGCATACACGTGCTCCGGGGGAAGTCTGAGGACTAACTCAGATAGACTATCAAGTGATGCTAGAGGTGTCTCCACTACAGACTGGTTAAATTTGAATGACCTTTTGTTGAAGTCGGAGAACTGCTGTTCTTGATCTAGTTTTATGTATTTATACATTTTGCATTCCTTTTTCTCTAGTACTCTTAGTGGAAGAGCTTGTGCGGCTAGCTATTTCTTGAAAATCTACTTATTCACTCGTTTTTTGATAACACGGGCAGAATCACACGCAGTATTTCTTCTTCGGATAAAGGGCTTAATTGAAGCTTAAAACCTTGGTTAAGTTGTTCGATCAGGTTATTTAACCAAAAGCCGTTGTAGACTGTTCCAGCATGATAGTCGGCCAATATCAGGTTGCTAGGGTGATCGCCTTGACGACTCTTAATGGTGACCTTATCAGCTAATCGGGTTTCAAGGTTTATGGGCTCATTATAACGGTCACTATATCGCTTTATTTGCCAGGCGACATCATCTATGAATAATACGCGTTTCTTATCTTGAACGTAACTTTTTAGCTGACGATCAAAGCTACCCAGGACTTGGTCTCGGTTTTTGATGTTTTCTAATGTTGGCCAATGTTTATAGCTTTCGGTTAAATTGCAGTCTCGACACATACCAAGAACAGCGACCTTTACAGAAGGGTGGCTCGCCAATAATTGCTCGGTTGCCTCGGTGATCTGACGGACACACTCACTGACAACGTCTTTAGCTGTCTTGTCTAAGCCGCTGACTCCCCATTGTTCTAATTGTTTGGTTGAGCCGAGATTGTTTACGCCGATTCGAATGATGACCAGCCCCTTTTCCCAGAAGTCCGGAGAGCGCTGCAAGCGAGAGATCAGCCATTTTGCTTGATAGGGCCAGCCTTCAAGCAAAGACTGACAGCGAAGTCCGGAAACTGCATAGTTATAGTCGAAGTCTAATTTCTTGGGGGCTCGGGCAGGGAGCTTAAGCCAGTTCTTGATTCTTGCCCAGCGGTAACTTTCACCCCATGTCCCGAATGCTCCAAGATTAACTTGCTCAGATCGAAATCTGTCCCATAGTGCTGGCCAGTTGTAAGTGACGCTATGAAAGTCGCCTCCTCTAGCTTTATTGTCATATTTATCTCGATAGCTATGACTGTCTGAATCACCCAATATTGCGACAGGAAACGCAGCATCACCAGGGTCAGAAGTATCGATGCCTGTCTTATTCAGGAATAGCCAGTACGAGGCAAAAACCATTACAAAAAAAAGGCCGATGGTGGTGGTTGTTGGTTTAATCGAAAGCATCCTTGCCTCACTTTAGTAATGTCTGCTTAACCAGTTTTTAATCGCGTCGAACAAGCTGTGCTTATCGTTCAGCATGAAAAAAGTATGGTCAGCTTTGGGGAAATAGACTTCTTCAAATATTTGCGTGAAGAACTCGCCAGGAAAAGCATCTTTCATTTGTCCCTGATAGTTGTAGTAGGACTGTACCCCTCCGCTGTAGACATATAGGCACTTGGCTTCGCGTTGATGCAATACTTCCATGTCGGCCTTATATTGACTTTTTTCCGGTAAGCGCCAGACATAGTCATCAACATTATTTGCTTGATTATCGCTCGATTCTGAAGACATAGCTTTGGTTTTAGTCAGCCGCTTAATTAAAGCCTTAATCAGGTTGAAGGGCTGAGATAGCTTTTTGAGAAATTTCACACGATTAAACTTTGGACTTAGGTAACCATAGCCATCTATCCAAACTAAACCTTTGACACGATCATCCTTTACAGCAATTTTGTGAGCGTTCTCGGCACCTGTACAAAGGCCAAAAGAAATTACACTGCAGTGGTTAAACTGAGTTTCAAGGCAATCCAAGGCTGCAAGCATATCCTTGGTAATTTGCTCTGTTCGAGAAGAAGGTGATGCGATGCGGGTGCTATCACCTTGCCCACTCAGGTCAAATCGAAAGCTGGCATACCCTAGATCAGCCAAGAATTTTGCGAGATGTACATGCAAATTGAAAGGGCCTGATTTATGAACTGCACCAGCATTAATTATCAAGAAACAAGGCTTCTTGCAGTCTTCTTCTGGAGCAGTATAGATACCCTGAAGGTGCTGCTGTGGGCCAAAGCTCTGAATTTGTTCAATCATTGACTTAAGCTCTTTAAAATAAATTGGTTGATATTATGTGTTGAGATTGAGCGGTCAATGTCCTTGTAGAAGTACCAATTGCCTTCATCATCAATATGTTGGTAGTTGATATGCTGCCCACCTGTCGCACTTAAGCTTTCATCTTCGGTCGTTGAGATGACGGTGCATGGCGTATCATTAAGGCTATTGAGTTGGTCTGCCAGTCTTAGAGAGTCTATTTGCTTTTGTAATTTCGTACAGTATTGATAGCCAAGGTATTCACCCTGTTTTAGGTCACTGCTTTTCCTTCTAACACTGAAATGCCAGTTTTGAGTAAGTACTTGTTTTTGCAGAGTGTCTAATTTACCAAGATAGTCGGAGCCATTGAGAATCGGGTCCCAAAGGACTAGCTCATTAAACTGGCACTTTGTATTGGCTAATGTAGCAATTGAGGCGCCTAAACGTGAGGCGACACAGACCACCTGCTCAACGCCTGCTCGGGCTTTTAGCTCCTCATATGCTTTGATAAGGTCTTGTTGCCATTCTTCGATACTTTGAGTAGAAAACTCACCAGTGGAGTCACCCACGCCGTGGTAGTCAAAACGCATGCAATAAAAGCCTTGTTTAGCGAGGCTAGTGGCAAGTAGCTGGGTCATTCGATAGTTGCGAAAATACTCATGTCCGATCGGAGAGCTGAATAATATTGCTTTGCTACGATAAGCGCCCGCACCAGGCTCATGTATTACGCCGTAAAGAGGTAATTTACTATCACCGAAGAATACTGGGTGGATTGTTTGCGTTGCGGGAGAATGTAGCTCTGTTTTATTGGTTTCGTCAGAAAGACCTTTAGCCGCTGAGCTTTCTGTAGCGGCTGTTTTTGTGGTCTGATCTATTAGCTCAGCTAGTTGATGTAAGCTTTCCAGTAGTAAGTCTCGAGGCTTCAGTTCAACGTTAAAATGCGCTTGCACTTTATGAATAACTTGAATGGAAAGTAATGAATGGCCGCCGATATCAAAGAAATTATCGTATTTGTTAATATCATGGTTCCCGCATACTTCTCCCCAGCAGAGAGCTAACCACTTTTCTGTGCTTGTCTCGGGGCCTTGACGCGATTCACCGGCAGACATTTGAGTTAGGTTCCAGCTTTGCAGGACTTTTCGATCAAGCTTGTTGTTAAGGGTGCGTGGTAACTCCCCGAGTGCTTCAAGGTGCTGTGGCACCATGTAAGGGGGTAGTTGCTGTCGCAGGTGCTCACGAAGTTCACTGAGACTAATCGGGCTATTCTTCCATACAACATAAGCGATGAGCCGCGTATCGCCGGCACGGACTTCTCGTACGCTTAAGGCGCAGTCGTCAATGGCGTCGTGTTGGCGCATAAGCGTCTCAATTTCCCCCAGTTCTATTCGGTAGCCGCGTACTTTGACTTGCTGATCCAGTCGTCCCATATACATAAGGGTGCCGTCGTGGGTGTAGCGTACTTTGTCACCGGTGCGATAGAGTTGGCCGTCTCCAAAGGGGTTTGGAATAAAGACCTTCCGGGTTAATTCGTCACGATTGTTATAGCCTAAGGTCAAACCGTCACCACCGATGTATAGTTCGCCAGCGATGCCGTTAGGGACAGGGCGCAGCTGCTCATCCAGCACATATAACTGAGTGTTGGCGATAGGTAAGCCCAATCCAGGCGGTGTTTGGGTTTGTGTAATCTGGGCACAGCTAGACCAAACGGTGGTTTCAGTTGGGCCATACATGTTCCAAAGCTCACTACAGCGTTGAAGTAGCTCTTCAGCTAAATCCAATGGCAATGCTTCGCCACCGCACAGTGCTTTTAATCTAGGCTCACCCTGCCAGCCACTACTGATCAGCAATCGCCAGGTGGCGGGTGTTGCTTGCATGAAGTTTGCCTGATGCTTTATCAGCAAGCTTAATAAACGTCGACCATCACTACTATCCTGTTTCTTGGCAATAATGATTTTGGCGCCGACCCAGAGTGGCAAGTAGAGTTCAAGTACGGCAATATCAAAAGACAAAGTTGTTACTGCCATCAGGGTATCATCAGCCTGGAGCCCTGGCTTTTCGGCCATGCTGTGTAAGAAGTTCATGACGGAAGCATGGGGTACCACAACGCCTTTAGGCTTTCCGGTAGAACCGGAGGTATAGATGATATACGCAGCTGTATCCTCAGGGATTGTTACATCTGGGCAAGCTGTGTTCTGCTGTGATAGACGTTCAGAAATCAGATCGGTATTGAGTATGTGTGCAACAGAAGGCAGGCGCTTGATATGCGTTTCT
>NZ_LWFZ01000676.1:0-8031 GCF_001635225.1 Oleiphilus sp. HI0086 | reverse complement strand
AATACAACAATGGGTGTGTTTCAAGGTAATCATATGAAAAACAAGTCTATTTTGCTTTGTAGTGTGCTAGCGCTGGTTTTGGGTGCGCTCAATGCAAATGCGAAAGTTTCAACGAAAGAAGTTAATAAGTTAGGGAATTCTTTAACGCCGTTCGGTTCGATAAAATCCGGGAATAAAAATAAAACTATTCCTGCATGGACTGGGGGGATTACCGAAGCCCCAATGGGGTATGAGGGGACAGGGCAGCATCATATCGACCCTTTTGCCTCTGATGATATCAAATTCACCATTGATGACAGTAACTACAAAGGTTTTAAAAACTATCTGACCCCAGGTCAGTATGCTTTGTTTGAAGCATACCCAAGTAGCTTCAAGATCAATGTATATCCAACCCATCGTTCGCACTCGATGCCGGATTGGGTCCTAGAAAATACCAAGAAAAATGCCAAAACATCGTCTTTATCCAAAGGCGGGGTGGGGATTCAGAACGCATACGGTGGTATTCCTTTTCCAATATTACATGGAAAGAATGAAGATAAAGCCCTTCAGACAATGTGGAATCATTTGACTAGATGGAGAGGTATTTTTGCAACCTTGCGTTCGACTGAAGTGCCAGTTCAGAGAGATGGTTCTTTTTCTCCGATTACCAAGCAGGCGGAAGTGTTTTTTAACTTCCATAACCCTAAAGGCAGCTTTAAAAAGCTTAACAATATTTTGTTTTACTTTTTGACTTTCAATAAAGCGCCCGCCCGTTTGGCAGGTGGTGCGTTGCTAGTTCACGAAACTATGGATCAGGTTAAAGACAAACGAGGTGCGTGGGACTATAACTCAGGCCAGCGTCGAGTGAGACGTGCTCCAAACTTGGCTTATGATTCCCCCATTGCTTCGTCTGACAACACGCGTACTGCAGATGATACAGATATGTACAATGGAGCCCCTGATCGATATAACTGGGACTACAAAGGTGTTAAGGAGTTTTTCATTCCTTATAACAATTATAAGGTCGGTCAGAAAGGTGTTCAATACGATGACTTGGTTATGCCGGGTCACTTAAATCCTGAATATGTTCGCTGGGAACTGCATCGTGTACATGTTGTCGAAGCTACTTTGAAGAAAGGGGCTCGTCATATCTATAAAAAACGTGTGTTCTATGTTGATGAAGACAGCTGGGGAATTGCTATGGTGGATCAGTACGATAACCGTGGTGAACTTTGGCGAGTCAGTAATGCGCTCTTAAAGAACTATTATGAGTTGCCAGGCGTTTGGTCCAGTGGTGATGTATATCACGATCTACAAGCACGTCGTTATAGTGTGAATGGTCTATACTCAGAAGAAAAACAGGCACCTGTATTTGAAAATAAGGTACCAAACAAGCGTTACTTTAAGCCTTCGTCATTAAGACGTAGAGGCCGATAACAAAATATAGACATAGAGCAAGGGAGCTCTTCAGCTTGCTTAAAAAGAAACTCAAAATAGGCATGTGTTGTTTTAATATTCACTGAATATGGGCCGCTATTGTATAGGCGGCTTTCGTGGTTAATGTTGAAATGTCTAATATTGAGGGTGTCTGATGGGATATATTCAAATGTACAAGGTTGATAAATGAACAGTCTACTGTCTAGGTTAAAAGTTGGTGTTCTGGCTAGCTCATTGAGCGTTGTAAGTCTAATAACTCCTGCTCATGCGGTCGAAGATGTACTTAAAACGCCCGCGGTTAAAACTTCTATGGCAACGAATAGCCTCTTGTTGGATGTTGACAAGGCGGGCAGCCGACTTGTTGCAGTCGGAGGTCGTGGGCATATTGTCTATTCTGATGATGAAGGAAAAAGCTGGGCTCAGGCTTCTGTACCAGTATCGGTATTGTTAACGGCAGTAAGTTTTGTCGATCAAACGCACGGTTGGGCTGTAGGGCACTCGGGTGTCATTTTGCACACTAGCGATGGTGGAGAAACTTGGGTCAAGCAATTTGACGGTGACTCGGCAAACCAAATGATTATTACTCAGTCCGAAGAGCGTCTGAAGCAGTTTGAACGACAAATGGAAACAGCTTCTGAAGATGAGCTGGAAGACTTGGAATACGAGTTGGAAGAAGCTAGCTACGCTTTAGACGATGCGAAGTTCGATGCTCAAGTTGGTGCGAGTAAACCCTTGCTGGATGTGTTGTTCAGTTCTTCAAAAGAAGGTTTTGTAGTGGGTGCTTACGGTTTTCTGTTTAAGACCTCCGATGGCGGACGTACCTGGCAGAACTATGGTAGCCGAATTGAAAACCCTGACCGCTTTCACTTAAATGCAGTGAACGAAGTTAAGGGTGGTGCCCTATTTATTGTTGGTGAGGGTGGCGTGCTATACCGCTCAACCGATAAGGGTGAAACCTGGGAAACTCTCGATAGTCCATATAGCGGGTCATTTTTCGGCGTCGCCGGAACACAGGATGAAGGCGTTGTACTGGCTTTTGGTTTGCGAGGCAATATGTATCGCTCCGAAGATAATGGCGATACATGGGAGCAAGTAGAAACGAAGACCGAAGGGACTCTAATGTCTGCTTCTCATGACGGAAGCAAGAAAGTGTCAGTCGTGGGAAATTCCGGCGTGGTTATTCTAAGTCGTGATGGGGGACGAACTTTTGTTGAAACAATTCGCGAAAATCGATTAGGAAATGCATCTTCAGTCTATATCGACGCAGAGCGCTTGGTATTGGTAGGGGAAAATGGTGTTAACTTGACCACTCCAAGCGGTTTGAACTTGTAAGTGCCTTTGGCAACATAACTAATTATATAAGATATAACGACTAGAGATTAAGAGGATTGATGGATGTCAAACTCAGATAAGGGCGCTTCAGGCAAGCAGATTAAAGCTGTCGGTTCAGGTAGTGTCATTGAACGGCTAATATTTTCAAACAGACCTGTGATTCTTGCAATATTTGCATTGATTACGGCTTTCTTGGGTTTCAATGCGGCACAAATTAAACCGGATGCTTCATTCGAGCGTTTAATTCCGCTTGAGCACCCGTTTATCGTCAATATGATGGAGAATAGGGAGGATCTGGAAAATCTAGGTAACTCAATACGCGTTGCGGTGGCAGTTAAAGATGGTGACGTCTTTGACAAAGCGTATATGGAGACCTTGAGTGAAATAACAGATGAGTTGTTTTACCTTCCAGGCGTAGATCGCTCAGGAATGAAGTCTCTATGGACTCCCAATGTCCGTTGGGTGGAAGTTACTGAAGAAGGTTTTCAGGGCGGACCGATTATTCCTGATGGATATGATGGGTCTGATGAGTCACTAGAAGTTCTACGACAAAATGTGCTCAAGTCTGGGCAGGTTGGCCGATTAGTTTCGGATGACTTCAAATCGACAATTATATATGTCCCCTTATTTGAAATTAATCCAGAAACAAATGAACCTCTTGATTACAAAGACTTTTCTTTAAAGTTAGAAGACAAAGTTCGTAACCAGTACACAGCAAAAAATCCAAATATTAATGTGCATATTATCGGCTTTGCAAAAAAAGTTGGTGATTTGATCGAAGGGATTAGTGCGGTTGCGGTCTTTGCATTAATTACAATCGGACTAACTTTAACATTTTTGTTTGTCTACTCTCGCTGTATGGTCGGTACATTGGTACCTATTGTTACCTCTATTATTGCGGTGGTTTGGCAGCTAGGTATATTGAACTTACTTGGCTATGGTTTAGATCCTTATTCTGTACTGGTGCCATTCCTGGTATTTGCGATTGGTATTAGTCACGGTGTGCAGATAGTTAACCGGGTTGCGGTTGAGCAGGCTCATGGTTATAACCCGCTAATGGCTTGTCGTTTGACTTTTAGACAGCTTGTAAGGCCGGGTATTCTGGCTTTGCTTTCAGATGCGATTGGCTTTTTGACATTATTGTTCATTGAAATTGACGTGATTAAAGATCTCGCTGTTGCCGCAGGTGTAGGTGTGGCGGTTATTATTGTTACCAACCTTGTTCTCCATCCAGTGATCGTTTCGTACTCTGGTTTGAGTAAAGGTGGCCTGAAGCATGCTAAGCATGTTGAACTTCATGGTGACAAAAAGTGGCGCGCACTTTCATTTATGGCTCACCCAAGTGTGGCACCGATTTCAGTGCTTATTGCAATACTGGGTTGTGGTATAGGTCTCTACTACCAGAAAGATCTTAAAATAGGTGACTTGGATAAAGGTGCGCCAGAGCTGCGACCTGACTCTCGCTACAATTTAGATAACGACTATATTATCAGCAACTATAGTACCAGCGCCGATATTATGGTTGTGATGATTAAAACGCCAAAAGAAATGTGTTCGACCTATGAGTTAATGGATGTCATGGATCGTATGCAATGGCGTTTGGAAAATACACCAGGCGTTGAATCTACCGCTTCTTTGGTCTCAGTGTCCAAATTGGTGACTAAAGCGCTCAATGAGGGAAGCTTGAAGTGGTTTGAAATATCCCGAAATGAGTCAATTATTAACTCTTCTATACAGCGAGCACCTTCAGGCCTGGTTAATTCAGACTGTAGTATGACGCCAATGATCATCTTCTTGGAGGATCATGAGGCCGATACGCTTGATACTGTGATCGACACGATGGAAGACTTGATCGATCAGTACCCAAGTGAAAACTACCAGTTCTTACTTGCGGCAGGTAATGCAGGTGTTGAAGCGGCGACTAACGAGGTTATTTCCAAGGCTAAGAATGTCATGTTAGCCTCTGTTTACTCGGTCGTTAGTATTTTGTGTCTGATTACGTTCAGGTCTTTAGCTGCTGTTATTTGTATCGTTACACCTTTGGCACTTACCTCGGTTCTGTGTGAAGCGCTTATGGCTCAATTGGGTATTGGTATTAAAGTTGCGACACTTCCTGTTATTGCCTTGGGTGTGGGGATTGGTGTCGATTATGGTATCTATATCTATAGTCAGTTAGAGACTAAACTGAAACAAGGTGTGGTCTTACAAGAGGCTTACTTTCAGACGCTTAGAACGACAGGTAAAGCGGTCTGCTTTACGGGTATGACCCTTGGTTTGGGTGTATTTACTTGGATATTCTCGCCAATTAAATTCCAGGCAGATATGGGGATCCTGCTGTTCTTTATGTTCTTGTGGAACATGGTTGGCAGCTTGTGGTTGCTACCCGCGATGGCACGCTTCCTTGTTCGCCCTGATAAGATTGCTGCAAAAGAAAGAGCTAAGCTGGCAAAAGCTGCTGCTTAATCTTAAGGAGTCTAAAAACCCCGATACTCAATGAGTGTCGGGGTTTTTTCTTTTTTGGAGCCACTTAGGAATAAGGTCGCAGTTTTAGTATTGATGTGCATCGATCAACGTAAACTTGGAGATATCGGTACAAATTTACTTGTTTTTTGTTTAGAATCGCGCGCTTGTAATTTTTTAATTTTTAACTCATGTGACCTTTAGTAAGGGCCACCACTGATTTTGAGGTAGATATGCCAGTTATTACGCTTCCTGATGGTAGTCAACGTTCGTTTGAAAATGCTGTATCCGTATTGGATGTTGCTGCAGATATAGGTCCAGGTCTTGCCAAGGCAACCATCGCTGGTCGCGTAAATGATGTATTGGTCGATGCTTGTGAGTTGATTCAAGAAGATTCCACACTAAGTATTATCACTGCAAAAGATGAAGATGGCCTTGAAATATTGCGTCACTCATGCGCTCACCTTGTTGGTCACGCAATTAAGCAGCTTTGGCCTGATGTCAAAATGGCGATTGGCCCAACGATTGAAAATGGCTTCTACTATGATGTTGATTTAGAGCATCGTCTCACTGAAGAAGATATGGCAGCCCTCGAGAAGCGTATGCTTGAGCTTGCTAAGAAGAGCTATGACGTTGTTAAGAAGACCGTAAGCTGGCAAGAAGCACGAGATGCTTTCGAAGCGCGTGGTGAAACTTATAAAATGGAAATTCTTGACGAAAATATCGCCAAGACCGATACGCCAGCTTTGTATCACCATGAAGAATATATAGATATGTGCCGCGGCCCTCACGTGCCGAACATGAAATTCTGCCATCATTTTAAACTAATGCGTATTTCTGGCGCGTACTGGCGTGGCGATTCTGACAACAAAATGTTGCAGCGTATCTACGGTACAGCTTGGGCAGATAAGAAGCAGCTAAAGCAATATTTGAATCGCTTACAAGAAGCCGAAAAGCGAGACCATCGTAAAATAGGTAAGAAGTTAGACTTATTCCACATGCAGGATGAGGCGCCAGGTATGGTCTTCTGGCATGACAAGGGGTGGAGTATCTACCAGACTATCGAAAACTACATGCGTACCAAGCAGCGCAAGTATGGTTATAAAGAAATTAAGACGCCTCAAGTGGTTGAGCGTACGCTATGGGAGAAGTCGGGCCACTGGGATAAATTTAGTGAGCAGATGTTTACTACTCACTCAGAGAACGCAGACTTTGCAATCAAGCCGATGAACTGCCCATGCCACGTTCAGGTATTTAATCAAGGCTTGAAGAGTTATAAGGAGTTGCCCTTACGTCTTGCCGAGTTTGGTTCTTGCCATAGAAATGAAGCATCTGGCGCTTTGCACGGTATTATGCGAGTGCGTGGTTTTGTTCAGGATGATGCGCATATTTTCTGTGCTGAAGAGCAGATTCAGGAAGAAGTATCTTCCTTTATCGATATGTTGCACGAAGTTTATCAAGATTTTGGCTTTAGCGAGATTCTTTACAAGCTATCTACGCGACCAGAGAAACGCGTTGGTTCAGATGAGGTTTGGGATAAGTCCGAAGCAGCCTTAGCAGAATCTCTGGACGCTAAAGGCTTGAAGTGGGATTTATTGCCTGGTGAGGGAGCGTTTTACGGCCCTAAGATTGAATTCTCTTTGAAGGATTGTTTAGGCCGAGTATGGCAGTGTGGAACGATTCAAGTAGACTTTTCGATGCCGGGTCGACTAGACGCCCAATATGTAAGTGATCATCAGGAACGTAAAACTCCGGTCATGTTACACCGTGCTGTGTTAGGTTCTTTTGAGCGATTTATCGGTATTTTGATCGAACAGTACGAAGGTGCATTTCCATTCTGGTTGGCGCCTGAACAAGTCGCAATACTGAATATTACCGATAAACAGAGCGAATATTGCAAAAAAATACATAAAAATATCGAAGAAGCGGGATATAGAGCACATCTGGACTTGAGAAACGAGAAGATCGGCTTTAAAATTCGCGAGCACACAATTAACAAGATTCCTTATTTACTTGTTGTGGGTGATAAGGAAGTTGAAAATAATACAGTGGCTATTCGTACTCGTAAGGGAGAGGATCTTGGCGTGATGCCTTTAGAAGATGTTCTCGCGGTCTTCAAAGAAGATTTTGTACAGAAAGGTCGTATCGCAAATTCTGGTGAGTAAGCAGTATAAAATGTGCACCTCATCTATGTTTGCATTTTTAATGTGGAGAAATAGACATTAAGCGTAATAACCAAAGTGGCAAGTCAAAAAAAGCGTTGATCAACGAGAATATCGAAGCAACGGAAGTTCGTCTTATAGCAGAAGATGGTGAGCAGTTAGGTATTGTTCCGATAGAAGACGCGCTGGCTCGTGCCACACAAGTAAGTTTAGATTTGGTTCAAATTGCCAACAGTGATCCGATTGTGTGTAAAATCATGGATTACGGTAAAAAAGTATTTGAAGAGAAGAAGCAGAAAGCTGCCCAGAAGAAAAAGCAGAAGCAGACTCAAGTTAAAGAAATTAAGTTACGACCAGGGACGGAAGAGGGGGATTATCAGGTAAAACTACGCAACCTGATACGTTTCCTTGAAGGTGGGGACAAGGCCAAGGTGACGATTCGTTACCGCGGTCGTGAAATGGCACATCAGGAAATCGGCATGAAGCTACTTGAACGAGTCGAAACAGACTTGGAAGAGTACGGAACTGTTGAGCAGCGACCTAAAATGGAAGGTCGGCAAATGATGATGGTGTTGGCCCCGAAAAAGAGAAAATAGCGCGGTTGCTATTTTTGTTAATTTTTCCAATGCGGAGTGAGATATTATGCCTAAAATGAAAGCAA
>NZ_LWFZ01000675.1:0-8316 GCF_001635225.1 Oleiphilus sp. HI0086 | reverse complement strand
GATTGTCGAGCGGGTCAGGTTTCTCGGTATATATTCCAATAATATGGATGAGTTCTTCCGTGTTCGTGTCGCCGACGTAAAGCGAAAAATTTTTATTAAGAAAGACCAAGGCGAAGATGCCAGTGAAGATCGAGAATTACTTAAGAAGATTCAAAAGAAAGTCATCAAGCTAGGCGAACGGTTTGACGAAATCTATATTCACGTTTTGAAATGCCTGGCCCGGCGCAACATTTTTCTGATCAACGAGCAACAGTTATCTCCAGAGCAAGGGGAATGGGTTAATCAGTATTTCAAAGACAATGTTCTGCAATACATTAACCCTATAATGTGCGAGGGAAAAATCGACCTTGCTCAGGTATTGGATGATGACATCACCTACCTTGCGGTCGAACTAATTCGCAAAGGCGAATCTAGATATAGTTTGGTTGAAGTACCCTCAGACGATATGAGCCGTTTCATTGAGCTACCTAGAATCAAGGGGCAAAAGCGCCGCTGCATCATCATGCTTGATAATATTATTCGCTACTCTCTGAAGAGCGTCTTCAAAGGCAATTATAAGTTTGATGAAATTCATGCCTATTCCATGAAGATGACTCGTGATGCGGAATACGGGCTATCTGAAGATATTGACCAATCTCTACTAGAGCAGATGTCACTCAGCATTAAGCAACGCATGACAGCTGAGCCAGTTCGCTTTGTCTATGACAGGGAAATGCCGAAATCCACACTGAACTACTTGCTTGATAAAATCGGCATCTCAAATTATGACGCCGTCATCCCGGGTGGCCGCTATCACAACTTCAGAGACTTCATCAGTTTCCCTAATATCGGGCGCAACTATTTAGAATATTCACCGCTTCCGAGAATCGAAAGCAAGAAGTTCGCCGCTCACAAAAGCAGCTTCCAGGCGATTTCTGAAGGCGATATTTTACTTTATTACCCGTATCACAAGTTCAACCATTTCACCGAGTTCGTACGGCAGGCATCATACGATCCTAAAGTTGAACATATCAGTATCAGCATTTATCGCGTCGCCAAAAAAAGCCGAATTATCGATGCCCTGATCAATGCGGCAAAGAATGGTAAAAATGTTCGCGTCGTGGTTGAGCTGCGCGCCCGCTTTGACGAAGAAGCAAATATAGAATGGGCGAAGGTACTGACCGATGCGGGCATCAAAGTAGACTTTGGTGTGCCTGCATTGAAGTGCCACACCAAGCTTTGTTTAATTGGACGCAACGAAAGTGACGGCTATAAGCGCTACGCTCATATCGGCACAGGTAACTTCCACGAGAAGACCGCAAGGATTTATACCGACTTCTCTTTATTTACCTGCCACGATGAAATTACCGCCGAAGTAGAAGACGTATTTAACTTCATTCGCTTCAGCTATAAACATTATCACTTCAAACACATTATCGTCTCGCCAAATGATTTCCGGCCACGTGTTCACAAGTTGATTGATCGTGAGATAAAGCACGCCGAGAAAGGCCTGACTGCCGAAATCATGCTGAAGGTCAATAACCTGGTCGATGACGAAGTCGTTGGGCACCTCTACAAAGCAAGCCAGGCTGGCGTAAAAATTCGCATTATTATTCGTGGCATGTGCACCCTTTTACCCGGCGTTAAAGGTTTGAGCGACAACATCAAAGTTATTAGCATTGTCGATCGTTTTCTGGAGCACCCACGTGTGTCGATATTCTCCAACCAGGGCGAGCATGAGATTTATATCTCATCTGCAGACTGGATGACCCGCAACATCGACCACCGTGTTGAAGTAGGCTGCCCGGTTTACGACAAACAGCTTCAAAAGCAGATTCTGGATATCTTCGAGATTCAATGGTCAGATACCACCAAAGCGCGAATCATCGATGCGAAGCAGACCAATCAATATAAACCACGGGGTAACAAACGTAAGATTCAATCCCAACTGGCGATTCATGATTATATCGCCAAGCTTGAGAAGTGAGGTCATTGGTGCTTGCTTAGGTTTTAGCCTATTACAGGTTAGTAGAAGAGGGCGGAATGGCGGCAAGTTGGACTCTCGGCCCTTCCACACTGTGCCTTCCCGCACCACAACTCCGTCATTCCCGCGCAGGCGGGAATCCATTGTCTTGAATAGAACGCAGCATTTGAAACCGTCGTAGTAATCGAATTAATAAGGTTTGGGTCAAAAACAATGGATCCCCGCATGCGCGAGGATGACAACGGTGGGATATCATAACGTTAGGGGGTAAACATCTAATCGCGAACCGGTACACTTTGGCGTACATCCGACCAAAATCAAAACAAGTACCTATGTCTCGAAATGGCACTTTCCAGTCCAGACCTTATCAACGAGCTAGATCAGTTTCAAAAGATTGGAGAACATTAAAGCCGTGCAAACTAGCAGAGCCTTATTGCTGTTTTTTGAAAGGCAAATAAGTACTCGCATCCTCATAATAAGCTTCGAGCATTTCATTTTCTTTGCTAATAAATTCCGCAACGGGCTCTCGAAACCCTTCTTCAGCCAGCCAGTGGTTTGAGTAAGTATAAGTCGGACGAAAGCCTCGTTGGATTTTATGTTCACCCTGAACTCCGGGGTCAAACCTAGCCAGGCCATTCGCGATACAGTATTCAATCCCTTGATAGTAACAAAGCTCGAAATGAAGATTATTAGCCTCTTCGATACAGCCCCAATAACGACCGTACAAGGCATTATCGCCCTTAAAATTTAATGCACCAGCAATGTACTCGCCATTTCGCTTTGCCATCATCAACACAAGATACTCAGGCATCTCTGAAGCAATACGCTCAAAAAATGATGGCGATAAATAGCCACCATGACCGCTACGTTTGGCATAGGTGATTTGGTAAAAGTCATAAAAGCTACGCCAAAGCTCAGCGTTTATTTCCCTACCTTCCCATACCTCTACTTCTATTCCTTGCTGGGAAATACTTGCACGTTCTTTCTTAAGATTTTTTCGTTTTCGTGAGCTAAAAGAGGCGAGAAAGTCATCAAAACTCTGATAGCCCTCGTTCGTCCATTGAAAGTGCACAGCCTTACGCTGAAGAACCGGAGGCTTGAAGACTGTCGATAGTTCTGAACCAGGGAATAACAGATGCCAACCCGAGTAGCCTTGCTCATGACAATGCTTTGGAGCAAAGTCATGCAAGGCCGTAATCACGGCGCTATGATCAATACCCTCTCGTATAAGTATCCGTGAACCGGTAATGGGGGTGAAAGGAATGGCTGAAACTAACTTGGGATAATAAGCCAATCCATATTGATGGTAAGCATTCGCCCAAGCATGGTCAAAGACGTATTCACCATAGCTATGCTGCTTAACATAGCTAGGAACAGCGGCGACCAATGTATCGCCCTGATAAGCCATGAGGTGATGCACCAACCATCCTGAGCATCCACCAACCGCTTGTGTTTTTTCCAAGGCATCGAGAAAGTGGTAGCGCACAAAGGGGTAGCCCTCACCTGCCAAGGAATTCCAGGCCTGCTCTCCCACCTCAGCAATTGAGGTGACGTAACGGAACTCAATAGTCATCCTGTTGCCACACTTATTTAGCTGAAAGCAAAGTATCCAATACTTTGTCTACGTGCTCAAACATCGTTTGTTGCGCGCTTTCCGTCGGATGAATACCATCGTCTTGCATCATACCTTCAACACCAGCAACCCCTTCCAATAAGAAGGGAACTAAGGATAGATCCATTTGCAATGCCAGGTCTGAGTATATATTCGCAAAGGCTTTGGTATAACGGTCACCATAGTTAGGCGGTATCTGCATGCCTAGCAATATTACTTGGGCTCCAGCCTCTTGTGACATCACAGCCATCGCTTCTAGGTTATTACGAATCTGCCTAACCGGGGTTCCTCGTAAACCATCGTTTCCGCCAAGTTCAATAATGACGATAACGGGCTGATGAGTTGATAAGGCCTTACCTAAACGATAACGGCCACCGGTAGTGGTATCACCGCTGATACTTGCATTGATCACGCGATAGTTATCGCCCAGCTCACGCTGCATCAGCGCTACCCAGCCCTTACTCTTATCCAAACCAAAGGCCGCGCTAATACTGTCACCCACCACTAGAATGCTTGCAGCCTTTTGAACTGGAACAGTATTTTTTACCGGTAACGGTTTTTCTATTTCCGCCGCATACGTTAAGCTGCTTAGTAGAAGCAGGCAGCCAATAATAAAATAACGACCTAGCTGCATGTGCATCGCAAACCCCATTCTGTTTAGACAACTATTTTGTGATTGAATATGCCTGAAAATAGCACTCAAGAAAATCTCCTACTGAAACTCAATAATGTATGTAAGTCGGTCAATACCGGTTCAGAACAGCTTGATATCTTGCAAGGCATTCAACTTGAAATCAAGCAAGGAGAATCTGTCGCCATCGTTGGCGCGTCAGGTAGCGGCAAATCAACAATGCTAGGAATTATGGCCGGGCTTGATGAAAGTTCATCAGGCGAAGTCTACCTCTTGGGCGAAGCATTACACCAGTTAAATGAAGATCAACGATCATCTGTCAGAGCAAAGGGGGTAGGCTTTGTCTTTCAAAGCTTCCAGCTGCTTCCCGGCCTGACGGCCTATGAAAATGTCAGCCTGCCGATAGAAATGTCTGGCAGGTATAACGCCCGCCAAACTGAAGAGAAAACACTAGACTGGCTGGACAAGGTTGGCCTGAGCCATCGAATCCATCACTACCCTAAACAGCTTTCGGGTGGTGAACAACAACGTGTTGCTATCGCTCGAGCCTTCTCTTCTGAACCAAAAATATTGTTTGCAGACGAGCCTACCGGCAATCTCGACAGTAATACAGGGCAACAAATTGTAGAACAGCTTTTTTCCTTGAACTCTCAGTTGGGAACAACCCTTGTACTCGTAACGCATGACGAACAACTAGCTAAGCGCTGCGCCCGAACCGTACGCATGAGCGATGGCCAGGTAAAGGAGCTAAATGCTTAAGATGAATACAAGCACGCAAGGCCTCAGTTTCCTCAAACTTATTCGTCTGTCCCAGTCTCTTCTCAGACGAGAAACCCGTTCGGGGCAGCTCACCTTAATCATCTTTTCTCTTATTCTAGCCGTCACCGTCGCTACCATTATCAGTGTATTCAGTGCGCGTATGGAAGCCGGCATGTTGGCAAAGTCTACCGAGCTGCTTGGCGCCGACCTGCGCATTCGCTCCAGTCAAGAAATCCCGGCCGGGTTCGAAGAACGTGCGCAACAAAGCGGTTTATCAACCAGTACCACCTTGGAGTTCCCAAGTGTTGTGGTGGTAGGGGATGAAATGTCTTTGGCCGCCGTTAAAGCCGTCGATGATCATTACCCTCTTAAAGGTAAGGTTATGACTAGCTTGAGTGCCTTCAAGCCCGGGGAGAAAAGCCCAACAGGACCACCTCCTGGTAGTGTATGGCTAGAGTCTCGCTTACTGACGCTACTCAATGCAAAAATAGGCGACACACTGGAACTGGGCAAACAGAATTTCACCATAGGTGCACTCATCACCCAGGAAAGTGATCGCGGTGGAAACTTCTATAGTTTGTCCCCACGCCTGATGATGAATATGGCTGACATCGAAGCAGCTGGGCTTATTCAGACTGGGAGTCGCGTTACTTGGCGCTTATTGCTTGCAGACCTTCAAGACAAACAAGCTCAGACCGAGACGACTCAACTCAAGGGCTCGCTTAACTCAATTGACCAATACAAGGTCTGGCTGAAACCTCTACTCAGTGACAATCAAAGCCTGGAGTCATTATCAGATAACAACCAGGCGCTTGCCGCGGCACTCGATAAAGCACGTAGCTATCTTTCCTTAGCGGCCATTCTCGCGATTCTACTTGCGGGTATTGCCATTGCGATGGCCGCTCAAAACTATGCCCAACACCACTACGATACCAGCGCACTGTTAAGAACCTTGGGCGCCAGTCGTCAGCAAGTACTGTGGCTTTTTAGTCTGCAGTTACTGATTCTCGCCTTCATCACCACGCTCATCGGCCTAATGCTTGGCACCCTGATACAGGAACAACTTTCTTCCTTGCTAAGTATCCTATTTATCAATGACTTGCCTACCGCACCTTGGTCAGCTTGGGCTATTGCGAGTATTACGGCCCCGGTTACTCTACTGGGCTTTGCGCTACCTCACCTGATTCAACTAAGTCGCGTATCCCCACTTAGAATCCTGCGCCGTGACCTTGAGCCGATGAGCATTAGCGGAAGACTAATCTACGGCATCGCGCTCGCATGTATTCTCTCGTTATGCTTATGGTTTACCGGCGATGTAAAGATGTCTCTCGCATTGATTGTCGGCGGATTGGTGACCCTTATCCTGCTCTCATTTGGTTTACGAGGAATACTTAAGCTTTTAGATAAAATCACACCTTCAGCACGCTTCAATATTTATGTGCGTTTCGCCTGGCGACACCTCATGCGCAACAATCAAAGTGCCAGCACTCAAATCTTGGCATTCGCGATGATATTGATGGTCATGCTAGTCATTAGTGTTGTAAGAAATGATTTACTAAATGACTGGCAACGCGGCTTACCCGAGAACGCGCCCAATTTCTTCGCTATGAATATACAAGCCTATGAATCGGATAGTTATAAAGCGGCACTCGAAGAAACCGGCTTCAAGAACTACCCGCTCTTTCCTATGGTTCCAGGGCGATTAACGCATATCAACGAACGCTATGTTCATGATGATGAAAAACTGAGTGAAGACCCGGCCCTTCAAAGAGATCTGGCGCTCACATGGAGTGAACAACTACCCGAAGGAAACAAAATACTGGAAGGTGTTTGGATAAATGATAAAAAGTCAGATGCGGCGAGCAAACAAGTTTCTATTGAATCGCGTTTAGCAGGGAGATTAGGTGTAAAGCTTAACGACACGCTTCGCTTCGAGGTGGCCGGACAAAGCTTCACAGTGACCATTACTAGTATTCGCAGTGTCGATTGGGGAACACTTAGTCCTAACTTTTATATGATTCTATCTGAGGCAGCGCTCCAGGACCTTCCGCTTAGTTACTTAACCAGTTTTCATGTCCCTTCTGGCAGCGAGGCAAAACTTACTAAGCTCATCCGCGAGTTCCCGACCATTACCTTACTCGACATGAGTATGGTCTTTACGCAAATTCAAAGTTTGCTCAAGCAAGTCAGCCTCGCTGTTGAGTACTTACTTATCCTAGTATTGATCGGCGGTGTGTTGGTCTTACTGGCGACCATTTATTCAAGTATCGATGAGCGAATATTACAAGGTGCAATTTTACGGACACTCGGCGCTAACCGAAAGCAGCTTCGCCTTAATCAGTGGAGTGAATTCGCTTTGTTAGGCCTCATGGCAGGTATTCTGGCCCTGCTGGGTACTGAAGCAATCTGCTATAGCTTATATCGCTATTTACTCGACCTAGACTATCAAGTGCAATGGCATCTTTGGGCATGGCTACCCATTAGTTCAGCCTTACTGATCATGTGTTTAGTAGGATTGAGTACAAGGAAGGTGGCTAGTCATTCGCCAGTTAGTGTACTTCGAGACAGCTAAGCACCGGGACAAGTCATTTGATGAAGCCATGAAGAATGAATTCTACCGAGGCATGGAAGTCGCTGCCGCATCAGGAGCCTTAGACGGCGCACAGGGGTTTACCAAAGGTCAGGGCAAGCATGGGCAATTTTAAAAGCTGAATAAGGAAAGCACGCCTCCTCATTCAGCCTTTTAACGTCTTAGCTTATTTTAGTAGTTCTTCACTTCAAACTGGTCATCCGAAGGCTTTGCGGTATAGCGACCTTCTACCTGATCCCACTCATAATCATTCCCCATCATAACCTTAATGCGGTTATCTGAAGTTCTGGCACTGGCGGCATCGTACCCTGTGTCTTTGCGTCTTCCCCACCAGTTAATCGTTACTTCTTCAGGCTCAGCATTATTCATTGACTGGAAGTACCAGTGACGTGCTTCAACATGTTTACCGGCAATATCCCATGAATTCAGATACCAAAAACGCAAGTGGTTGAGGTTAACAATACTCTCCAACGGCGTGTTTTGGTCGCCAATCCATAAGTCATATATCGCCGATGACTTATACCATTCTACTGCGACATCCTGGTCGGCTATCATATCGGAAATGTACCAACGCGTTCGTTCGCCCACCCAGTCGTTCTGGCCGTCGCCGTTTTCATCACCAAGATAGCTTTTGCCATTTTTTGACCAGAAGGGGTCTAGCAGTGCAATACGGTCGGGCATAACATTATCAGACAGAGTGCCCTCATTAATCCCATCATTAATCTGCTTGGCCACATAAACAGCTAATTGGTTCCCCAAAG
>NZ_LWFZ01000674.1:0-47700 GCF_001635225.1 Oleiphilus sp. HI0086 | reverse complement strand
CGTTTTCACTCAGATGATATTCCAAGGCTGCAGATACGAGTAGTCTTATAGCCAGCCGGGATAAATTACTCGCTAAACTCTTCTAAGATAATCTTTAGGCGTACATCCAGTCCAACGTTTAAACGCTCTCAAAAAGCTAGCGGACTCAGCGTAACCTAACTGATCAGCCAATGCGGCCACTGACACTTTCCCTGCAGCCATCATCCCTAGACAGCGCTGTTTCTTATGCTCATCCAGGATACCTTGGTAACTCGTGTTGGCAGCGCTTAGTTTTCTGCGGAAGGTACGCTCACTCACAGAAAACATCTTTGCCACTTCAGGAACGCTTGGAAAGCGCCCTTCGTAGCCTTCAATGACTTGCTTGGTTTGTGAAACAATATCTTCATCTTGCGAATAGAACTTACGTAATAGCTCATAAGCTTGAACTCGATATAGCTGATGAGCGAGAGGGTTCCCGTGCTTCATCGCCACACTCAAAATGACGCGTGGAAGCCGAAACCAGTTATAGGGCTGATCGAAATGTAAATCAAAGTCGATATATTTCTGATACTCCGCCAAACACTTACCTTCAGGCTTAGGCCGAGCAGTACCTGCAGCAATTAGTATTTCGTTTGGTTTTTCAAGAAACTCCCTTACAAAGATATAGGTTCCCATAAGGTCTCTGTCGGCAATAAATGTCCTGAGTTTAGGTGAGGCCTCTGGTAAGGTATAACGTAGCTCTATCCAATCTTTATCAAAATGCAAAGTCATATGTGAAAAGAGCAGTGATAATGACTGAAATTGAGCGCCAACCTTCAAAGCCTGGTCAAAATTTGGTGCACTCATAAGCAACATTGCATAGGTACCGTATGAGGTAAATGTCACCTGACTGCCTACCTTGACACCAAGAATAGGGTCATTCAGTAAGTCTATTGCTTCTGACACGATATCCAGCTCCAAAGATTGCTCAATCACGGCGGCACCATTCATATTCTGCAAGGACATCCCCCTGCGCCGCAAAAGTTCTTCCGGGTCTGCCCCCAAGTCTTCAACCGCTTTAAACAGTGGAATCAAACCTAATATCGACTGCTTCTTTTTAGCACTGCCTACATACATAAACCCTACAGACCTTTCTTTGAATTAGGTGACCAAAGTAACAATTAACTAGCCTCAACTGTCATTATGGCCGTATTTATCAATTTTTGACAGGAAGCATCCTATATTATGTGACCAACAGTCACTAATCTGCATATACCCACTTTAGCTGATACGAATATTTCAGCAGAAAACTAATAAAAAAGAAGCACGATAACTTTCGCGGTAATTGCAGGAGATCATCATGAACAAAGACTATGAGCAACTCGACGTACTGATCGTTGGAGCTGGCATTTCTGGCATTGGCATGTGCTACAACCTAAAGAAAAAGCGCGCACATACCTCTTTTGCAGTGATTGAAGGTCGAAAAAACATTGGCGGCACTTGGGACTTATTCAAATACCCGGGTATTCGTTCAGACTCTGACATGTATACCTTTTCCTATTCTTTCAAACCCTGGACAGACCGTGAATATATTGGCACAGCTGACCGCATCAAGCATTATCTAGATGAACTGGTTTCTGATGAGAACCTGGACCAGTACATTCGTTTTCAACAGAAAGTCATATCAGCTGACTGGAACTCGGAACAAAACCGCTGGCTTGTCAGTATCGAGCGAGCAGATGGGTCGCAGTACCATATTGCTGCGAAATTCCTTACCTGTTGTTCAGGCTATTACAATTATGAAAAAGGTTACCTGCCAAATTTCGAAGGCTATGATGACTTCAAAGGAACCATTGCCCACCCTCAGCAATGGCCTGTTGATATGGACTACTCAGGTAAGCGCGTTATTGTCATAGGCAGTGGTGCGACGGCCGTCACCGTTGTACCCGCAATGGCAAAGAAAGCAGCTCATGTCACCATGGTTCAGCGCTCGCCAAGCTACGTCTACTCTCGCCCCGCTTCAGACATGTTATTTAGAATAATCTCTAAAATACTCCCGGCGGGCCTAACGAATAGAATCATGCGCGCCAAATACACTACCATGCAGCAAATGGTATTTATGTTATCCAAACGCTTTCCAAACTTTATTCGTAAGCTTGTCAGAGATATGAATAGGAAAGCACTGGCGGGAGCAGCTGACGTCGATACTCATTTCAAGCCCACCTACAATCCATGGGATCAGCGTATGGCCCTGGTACCTGATGCAGATTTATTCAATTCAGTTCGTTCCGGCAAAGCGAGTATCGTCACTGAGCATATAGCGCGCTTCACTGAGAAAGGAATATTGTTGAAGTCGGGCGACGAAATTGAAGCCGATATTATTGTTCCCGCCACAGGGCTCGATCTTCAGCTATGGGGAAAAATGAAACTGAGTGTCGATGGTCACGACGTCGATGCGCCTAAGCTAACCAACTATAAAGGCATGATGTTCAGCCAAATGCCAAACTTTGCTTGGGTCTTTGGATACACTAACTCTTCCTGGACGCTCAAAGCAGAGCTGACCTTTGATTATGTCTGCCGCCTATTGGAACACATGGAGCAAAATGGTTACCAAAGTGTCTACCCTTACCGTGAACCAAACGCCAAACAAAGCACCATTGTTGCACTGAAATCTGGCTACGTATTAAGAGCTCTCGACCGCTTGCCTGGCCAGGGAGAGTCCTTTCCATGGTGCAATAAGGACTTTTACTTCAAAGACATCTTTGCCATCAAACACAGCAAACTCGACGACGGTGTACTTCGTTTTGATGACAACACGCCTCTTGAAGCTTTTCATAAGGTAGAAAAAACTGAAACAAGTACGCCTTCCGTCGCCAAAGAAAAGACACAAACGACCGAAAAAGTTGAGGAGGTAGAAGTATGAAATCTCTACCTCCTGTTGTCTTGATCCACGGAATGTGGAGCACACCAGACATATTAGATGAACTGAAAGACGCCTTTGAACAACAAGGCTACCCTGTACTCGTTCCGAGACTTCCACTTCATTACCCTAAGAATAAGCTATGCGAGGACAAAAGGCGCTCTTTAGCTCGACTGGGTATCGAAGATTATGTCGCCTCTTTAAAGCAAGACATAAATAAATTCACGAGAGCCCATTCAAATCAATCACCGATATTAGTCGGCCACTCAATGGGCGGTTTACTCGCGCAGTTGCTTGCACAAGCGCTACCCTGCTCTCAGTTGATTTTAATTTCCTCAGCTGCGCCTGCGGGCATTAATGCTTCAAGTTGGTCGGTACTCAAAACCTTTGGACATAACTTGTTGAAATTTCCCTTATGGCGCTCGTATACCAATTTATTATTAAGAAATATTCAGTACGGTATCGCGAACACACAGAGCGCTGATATCCACAGGCAACTCACTCAAGCATCTACCTTTGAGTCAGGTCGAGTCACAACACAACTATCTATGTGGTTCTTATTTCGCAAGCCCCCCTCCAAGGTGGATTATCAATCTGTAAGCTGCCCGGTATTAGTGATTGGCGGCACCGAAGATAAAATCACACCGATAAAAATCCAACATAAGATCACCCGAAAATATGGCTCTTCAGCCAGCATAAAAGTTATCGAAGGAGCCTGTCACTATACCGTGGGAGGAAGCTTCTTCCCTCAAATAAGGGAGTCGATCTTTACCTGGCTGGATACAAAACTACCTAAACATAGTCAGGATGCACAAGCGGCGTAAACACCTAAATTAAAATAACAACTTAAGGGTCTTAACATGAAAAGCACTTGGACGAACAAAACAATTCTCATCACCGGCGCGGGCTCTGGTATTGGTCAGGCAATTGCTAAACTATTCGCGCAGCTGGGTGCAAATTTAGTGGTCACTGATATCAACCAAGCAGGTCTTAAAGAGACGAGTAAAGCCATCGGCTCATCAGCCATTATTTCCAAGCAGTCCGATGTCTGCTCAAAGGAGGACTGGCAAGCTCTCGCTAAAGATATTGAGCTTTCATCCGGGCATTTAGATGTACTCATTAATAATGCAGGCATGACGTCTTTTGGTTATTTTGAAGAAACTTCTGAGGCCCTATTTAACAAAGTAATGGATGTAAACCTAAATGGTGTCGTTATGGGTTGTCGAGAAATGATGCCATTACTTGAAAAGTCATCACGCGGCATGATCGTTAATGTCGCTTCAATATTCGGCTTGATCACCATGCCAATGGTAGCGCCCTACCATGCCTCTAAATTTGCCGTTCGCGGATTTACCGAAGCCTTACAACAAGACATGATTTATTCAGGTAAGAATATTGATGTTATTTGTGTGATGCCCGGCGGTATTCGATCCAACATTGCAAATTCTGCTGAAACTGAAGCAGCTAATTCCAATGAGCTTGCCAAACACTTTGAAACGGTGGCACGAACAAGCCCTGCAAAAGCGGCAGAAGTCATCGAAAAAGGCATGCGTAAGAAGACCTTCCGAGTATTAATTGGTGCCGATGCCAAGTTTGTCGATATTCTTTATAAGGTACTACCGACCAGCTACTATAAAGTATCTAACCAGCTTTTAGGCGTTAAACGGTTTTTACGTTCGTAGAACTAACAGAAATGGAAAAAAAGCGGGGATGGAGAGCTACCCCGCATAAAGGGGACTGGTAAACCAGCAAGGTAAAACAGGGACGTACTTTAACGAATTATGAACTTTAGGAAGCCTCGGACTTCATATGCTTACGTGCTGCAAATAAACCAACAAAGCCAGCCGAAAATAGCATCATGCTGCCGAACTCACTACTTGCATCCTGAGCGACACTAGCCGAAGCCTGTGCACTACAAGCAAAGACAAACAGTACAAGTATTGAGATAGAGTTTTTTATAGCTGACAATAGAATTCCTTCACATCAAAAAGATTGATAAACAAGCTTACTGCTTTGATTTAAGTGAAGACTAGCACGGAAGTTCTAACTCAACTGTCAACGAATGTTAAACGACAAGTTATTGAAATATAGTGTGATTTATTTGGCATTATTGCCAGCATAACTGTTCAATAAGCGAACAAAAGGTGCGAAAAATAGGGAGAAAGTCCCCCTTTAGCTCTGAACAGGTAAAACAAGGTCTCCGGCACGCAATCCCGAGACGACTTCGATCATCCCGTTTTCTTTCTGATCGCCAACTCTTATAAAGCGTCGAACAACTTGCTCGTTTTCCAAAACCCAAACAACGTTCAACTGACCAACATAAGCTATACGATCACTAGGCAATAGAATCTGTTGTTTCGTACCCACCGGCACACTTAATTGCGCATACATGCCAGGTAGCAAGCCTTCAGCCTCCAGACGGCTCTTAATCAAGAAGCTTCGAGATGCAGCATTACCTGCTGGCACCATTTCTTCTATTACTGAAGGCAGATTCTTATTCATCGAGGGAATCCTTACCTGCAAGGTGTCACCCAAACTGAGGCCGATCGCCAATTGTTCGCGCACATGCGCCTCGACTCGTAAAGTAGCTGGATTATATAAGGTAAGAAGCTGCATCCCTGGTTGGGCAGTATTACCGGGCTCTGCAAAGCGATCGATTATTAGACCATCAATAGGGGAATGCACCTGAGCATAACCCAGGGCCGTTTGCGCTTCTAACAAAGCCTGTTCTGCACTTTGCTTACCGGCTAACAAGCTATCGTAGTTTGCCTGAGTCTGCTCCAAAGCAGCGTTAGCAATCAAGCCTTTCTGACTCAAGTCCTCAGAACGCTTAAGATTATTCTTTGCTTCCAACAATCGTGCAGACACTGAAGACAAAGCCGCTTTTGCCTGAGACTCCCGTGATAGCAAATCTGCCTTTTCCAATTCAATCAGTAGCTGCCCTTGTTTAACCTGCTGCCCTGCTCGTACATGTACTTTCTCTATCTTGGCTAGAATACGTGATGAGATAAGTGAATTCTGTTTCGCTTCAATACCTGCTGGCACTGGCTCGAACACTTCCTTCTTCACCCGTTCGACCTCAATCGCTTGCCTTAGTAGCTCATCGAGTTTTACCAAACTTTGCTGCTCACTTTGCCCGGGCTTTACCTTGTTATTAAAGGCACCCGCCATCCAGGCAACCATAACGATAAGTAAAGCAATTGCCAGTACAGGTAAGCCCAGTTTTTTTAATACGGAGTCATTTGTTTGCATCTTCGTATCCTAATTTTGCGTGATCAGTTAATGAGTTATTTTCTGGCTTATCGAACACCAACAAGTAAACAATTGGTACCACCAGCAAGGTAAAGATGGTTGAGGCAATGATGCCGAAAATAATAGCCAGAGCCAGGCCACTAAAGACCGGGTCAAGGATAATCACCAGATTACCCAGCATGGTAGTGCCAGCAGTCAGTAGAACAGGCCTCATACGAACGGAGCCCGCCAGTATAAGCGCCTCTTTAAGCTCCACACCCCGGTCTCTGGCTTGAGTGATGAACTCTACGAGTATCAAAGAGTTGCGAACAACGATTCCAGCCAAAGCAATCATGCCGATCATCGCTGTGGCGGTAAATAATACGGGTTCAGGCGCTCCTGCAATCACTCGTTCGCCAAAAAGGTTCAGCGCTGCAAAACCAGGCATAATACCGATAATCGTCAAAGGAATAGCCGACATAATAATCAAGGAAAGACGGACAGATTGTGTCTGTATCTTCAGTACAAAGAAGATACCTGCCAAAGCAAACATAAATGCTAAACCCATATCTCTAAAGACATCTATGGTGATCTTCCACTCGCCTTCACCACCCCATTCGAGCTGGATATTTTCAGGTAGCGACCAAGTCTGTCCGGCTGACTCACCAGTGAATAGCGAAAGAAAGTTGCGAGACTGCCAATCACTAACATTCAGGTTTTCTTGTTTCGCTTCTGCCCCAAGCTGTAAATCGCCACTCACATCAGCAATCACTTCAGCAGGCGTTCTACCAGACAGCTCTGCCATCACATAAACGACCGGCTTTAGGTCTTTATGATGAATTGCACGATCCGAGACATGCTCTTCGAACGCACCTAATTCTCCCAAAGCAACGAGGGGCACCGGTGCACTGTCCAAGCCATAGCGGCTGCTCTGTTTGATCACCCCTGCTTGACCTCTTACCTGCAAACGCGCTAAATCTTCAATCGAGTTTTTATCTGCTTCCGCAAGCTCTAAATAAAGCGGAACGGGTGACGTTTCTCTTTCTTGCTGATAGAAACCCGCTGCCATGCCTTGATTAGCAATAACTAAAGCTTGATTGGCTTGAGCAGAAGAAATTCCAGATAAAGCTGCTGCTGTCTTATCCAGGGTATAGCGAAGCTTTTTCTGTTCAGCCTCGACAGTGGTATCAACCTCCACGACAAAAGGCTCTTTTTCCAGGCGCTCTTTTACACTCAATGCAGCAGCCTGTATATCCTCGTAGGGAGTCAGTTTGTCACCGTACAATTCAGCGACCAAGGTACTCAATACCGGGGGCCCTGGTGGCACTTCCACCACTCTAACCAATACACCTTCTTTATTAAAAGACTTAAGCAAGTCTCTTAAACGCAGCACCACGCCATGAGACTGATGCTCTCTTTCTGCTTTATCGAGTAAGGTCAGCCGCAAGTCTGCCTGATAAGGCATCGTGCGTTGATAGTAACGGCGAACCATACCATTAAAATCGATAGGCGAAGCCACCCCCACAAAGGCGGCTGAAGCGAGTACTTCGTTTACTTGCGTCACTTGTAAGGAGATCTGCTTAGCCAAACTCGCTGTCTGTTCCAAGGTCGCTGACTCTGGCATATCGATAATAATCTGCACTTCATTTTTATTATCAAAAGGCAGAAGTTTTAAGGGAACCCAGCGCATCATAGGTAACATGGCTGCAGCTAGGAATAAGATCAGCACAGCCCATAAGACCCATTTTGCTTTTCTCCGATCATTCAAAAAGGGAGAGAGAACACGTCGGAAAAAAGGGCTCCCGCTATCAGCACGACTGTCCTCACCCTGTTCAGCAACAATGGCCGAAGGTTTCAGAAGTTTACTCGCCAACCAAGGCGTCACTAAAAATGCCACCAGCGTACTGACGCCGACGCTCACTGGCACATTGAAAGCCATCGGCGCCATATAGGGCCCCATCATTCCGGTAATGAAGGCAAGCGGAATAAATGCCAGGACGATAGTGATGGTCGACATTATCAAAGGCACTTTGATTTCTGATATCGCTGCAACAATTTGAGAGGCCGTACCAGGGTCCTGGCTTCCATCTTTGCCACGCAGCTTCTTTTTCAAATATCGTTCAATGTTATCGACACCAGTAATCGGGTCATCGACAAGTAAACCTAGTGATAGAATCAAAGCAAATAAGGTCACACGGTTAATGGTATAACCAAAAGCCATATCCAAGGCCAAGGTCACCCCGTAACTAATGGGTACCGCAATACCAACAACTAAAGCAGGGCGCCAGCCAAGGAAAACCGCGATAAACACCACCACGGTAAAGACCGCAAAGGCCAAGCTACTCGTTAGGTTATCAACCTTCTCATTCGCCGTTGCACCGTAATCACGTAGCACTTCTATGCCGATACTTGTCGGCAATAAATCTGACTTTAGCGCTGCAATAAGCTTATGAACTTCCTGAGCCACACTGACTGCATTGCTTCCCGGCTGTTTGGCGACACTGATAACCGACATCGGTAAATCACTACGTGCGGCGATCGGGACCCCTTCAAATTCTGGATGTGTTTCAGCAAAATCCAACCAGGTATAAGTACTCGCATTGGCAGGGCCGTCAACAATTTCAGCTACATCCTGAAGCGTTACCGGAATCCCATCGACAACATTGACCACCGTCTGTTTTAGACTACTAAGGTCGCGGATAAAGTCGCCGCTTTCGAGTTGAATAGACTCATTGTCAACGAACCAGTTGCCGCTACTTTGAAGCAGATTGGACACCTGTAAAGCTTGCAAGACGTCTGCCGAAGTACTTTGACGCGCTGCCAAACTTTCGGGCTGTAAAAAAATCCTTATCGTTCGTTCTCGGCCCCCCGTTACCTTGACTTCACTGGTATCAGGAATTGCCTGTATATAAGTCGACAGCTCTTCCGCTACCCGCCTTAAGTCATAATCGCTAGCATCGCCTTTGGAATACAAAGCCAACATCATGATCGGCACATCATCCACTTCAACCGGGTTTACGCGCCAGTTTTGTACTGCCTGAGGGACTTTATGTTGATTGGAATGAAGTTTGTTATAGGTATTCAGAATTGCATCTTCACGATCTTCGCCAACATAAAATCGTAAAGTAACAGCCGCCTGACCGCTCATTGAGGTGGAATAAACATTCTCTACACCCGGGATTTGAGCCAGAAGTTTTTCCAGCGGTGTTGTCACCTGCCGTTCTACCTGCTTAGAAGACATACCTGGCGAACTGACTAACACATCGACCATCGGTACAACAATTTGAGGCTCTTCTTCACGTGGAGTGTAGTTCAGCGCGACCATGCCCAATAAAAGCGAGACAATAAGAATCGCTGAAGGTAAGCCACCCGCTAAACTGTAGGCGAGCAAACGTTCGATAAAAGATTTATCTGCTGAAGTCATGCAATTACCCTAAGGTTTAATTAATTCGGCTGGCAAAATACGTTATACAAGTTCTGAATTATCGACTCTACACGAGGGTCGTTTAGCCGGTAATAGATGGTCTGCGACTCCCTGCGCGTTGCCACAAACTCTACTGCTCTAAGCTTTGCCAAGTGTTGCGACAAGGCCGATTGAGAAAGAGGCACCCGCTTATTTAATTCGCCAACTGATAGCTCCCCTTCACTCAAAACACACAAAATCATTAAGCGCTTGCTGTTTGCCAGGTTTTTTAAGAAAGCCTCTGCTTCTGCCGAGCGCGAAGACATTTCATCCAGACTAATATCCATCACCTACACCTTAAATTACGTCTTATGCATGTCACGATAAATATGAATACTAATTAAAAATTGCTAATTTAGCAACTTCTAATATATCATACCTCCCATCACTGTAAATGTTTGAGGTAATAAATATGTTGAGATCGATACCGGACTTAATTCAAGAAATCAGACCTAAAGTACGCTGTGTAACATCATCAAGCGCCAAGCTGGAAATGAGCAATAATGGTGGTATTTTGATTGACGTAAGAGAACCCATGGAAGTGGCACAAAACCCGACACCGAACGCCCTCAACATTCCACGTGGTGTCTTGGAAATGAAGGTATCAGAACTCCACCCACATGAAGAAACACCGCTCTATATCCACTGCGCAACCGGTGCACGCGCCACTTTATCTGCAGAGCAGCTGATGAGAATCGGCTATAAGCATGTATCGGTGATCACTTGTGATATTGAGACGATATGTCAGAGCTAGAATAATTAGAAAGTAGAATGGCACTTACTTAAACTGAATTTCACTTTTTTACAGTGGAAGCCTAGAGAAACATTACTCCTCTGTGCAGCAAAGCGCTCTGTGTCCTCTGTGGTTAAGGGCCTTAGTCTTGAAGATCAAAAACCCAAAAACGAATCCACCACAGAGGACACAGAGCGGCCGATGGCCTGTACGGAGATAATCAAAAAAGGGTTCTTAAATGAATGGCTCCTATTTAATCTGAATTGCACCCTATAGATAATCATTTGTTTAGATGGAACATATGCTTAAGTAAGTGCCGTTCGGTCTAGAGTAAATTTACTCTGACCGCAGCCTCTCCTTCTAATTATGTTAGACTGCCGCTAGTTTTTAAGCGCATCAAATTGAAGGAACTCCCATTAAATGGACTTAGAAGTAAAACCCTATACTGAACAGCCTTTTAGATTCAGCGGCAAAGCACTCGAATTCTTTGGCATTTGGATCGTCAATATAGCTCTCACCATCGTTACGCTGGGCATTTATTCGGCCTGGGCGAAAGTTAGAACACACCGCTATTTTTATGGCAATACTCAGCTTGACGACAGCGCCTTTCAATATTTGGCAAAGCCTGAACAGATTCTAAAAGGGCGAATTTTTGCATCCATATTATTCGGCATTTATTACGCAATAAATTCCTATAATGGCGTTTGGGGTTTGTATGCCGCTGCAGCAGTGACAGTTTTAGTGCCTGCAATCATTGTTCTTTCTATGTCGTTCAGGCTCCGCCACACAGCTTATCGTGGTATTACCTTCCGCTTTGAACGAAACTTCAAGCAAGCTTATTTATTTTATGGCCTACCGGTATTTTTGTTCCTGGCTCTGCTTGTTAGCTCAATATATTTTTCTGTGCCCAGTGAGGTATGGGAATACTCGGAAGTCCCGATTTCTGAGGAGATGCCAGCTGATGAAACGACAGAGATACCTGCCGTAGGAGAAGAAGCAAAAATAGATATTGAGGAAGAGTTTAATATGCCTTGGGGGCTTGCTGCTTTGTTCCCATTGTTTATCTTGGGCTTTCCCTTCTGGCAATACTTAAAAGCTATTTTCCTTGTAAATAACGCTCGCTATGGCACCTCACCATTCAGCTATGGCGCTGGCGCAAAAAGCTTCTATCTTATGTATTTAAAGGCCTCCGGTGTTTTTATCTTAGCGATATCTATTGTACTTTGGACTTTATCCCAGCTAGACCTTATGAATTTTACAAGTGAAGAAACAGCACCGTCTTTTTCAAACCTCATTTTAATTCAGCTGGTATTCTTTACTGTTTATTTATGGATCTTTGCCTACCTTCAAACCAAGCGCCAAAACTTGATATTCAATCATACCCAGATCGAAGAGATGACTTTCTCAAGTACATTGAGCGTTAGCTATATGTTGTATCTATACCTCAGCAATACGATTGCCATTATCTGCTCACTAGGCTTACTCATCCCCTGGTCGATGATCCGTACTGCGCGCTACCGCGCAAGCCAACTAACACTGCTGACAAATCAATCTCTCGATAATTTCGTCGCGGATCAACAAAATCAATTGACCGCAATGGGTGAAGAGTTTGGTGAAGTCTTTGATATCGAAGTGGGAATTTAAATGCTGACGAAGCCTGGTTGCTAACAATGGAGATTTCCGGCTATTTGTACCTAGGGCAAAGCTCATCACGGCTTCCCGCTAAGCTACATTATCAGGAAGGCGGTCAGCTCTGCTTTTTTCCAGAAAGTGAATTTGTCACTGAGTCATCCAATGAACCCTTAAAAAAGGTCGCCATTAAAGATGTCGACATCTCATCACGCATTGGCAATACCCCGCGCTTCATTAGTTTTGGCGATCAATGTCAATTTGAATGTGCTGATAATTTAGCAATCGATGAACTGATTAAAACCGCCCAGCAGGATGGCTACCTCAAAACTAAAACATATTCCGGGCTCGCTCACCGCTTGGAAAGTAAGCTTCAGTTTGTTGCGTTAACCTTAGTTTTGGTAGCGGTCGCTAGCTGGGGTTTTATCGCTTATGGCATTCCTTTTTTCAGCGAAGAATTGGCCCACGCACTGCCCGCTGAAGTATCAACAAAAATTGGTCACGGAGGCTTAGAAATCCTAGATAAGAGCGTGTTTCAAAGCAGTGAATTAGCTGAAGAAGAGCGCGACTCCTTAAGGCAGGCCTTTAATCGCATCGCCGACGAGCTGACAAAGATTGAAGGCCTTGAGCTCATTCCAATGAAAATCGAGTTCCGCAAAAGCGAGTCCATCGGTGCGAATGCTTTTGCACTTCCATCAGGAACCATTATTTTTACCGATGAGATGGTCAAACTCGCAGAGAACCAAGAGCAGCTGGAAACGATCATGCTGCATGAAATTGGACATATCGCTCACCGGCATAGTCTGAGAAGACTGATACAGCAATCCAGCCTAGCCCTATTCATCGTTATCGTAACTGGCGATATTTCAACCACCAGCCAAGCAATTCTTGCCTTACCTGGTGTTCTTCTGCAAGCAGGCTATTCCCAAAAAATGGAGCTCGAGGCTGATGATTTTGCGCTGAAACATTTACAAGAGTTTGGCTTACATCCTGAGGATTTTATTACCTTAATGGAGAACTTAGAATCCCAAGAAAAAGACCAAGGTGCAAACGAGCCCGAAGAAAACATAGGTAGCGTGGAGCCAAAACAAGAATCTGAAATACAGGGCTATTTTTCAAGCCACCCAAGCACGTCAGAGCGGCTAGAACGATTTAGAAATCACCGTCATTGAAGCGCTAAACACTAAAGCTTAGCGCCTCCCCATTTCCCTCTATGCCAGTGAATACCGTAAACAAAACCTTGGCCCAGGCGAGAGAAAGAAAACAAAAGCCAAATCACCAGCAAGGGCGGCTCAAAATAAACTACTGCGATAAGACCTAAAGGAAAGAACACAGCCCATTGAGAAAGCATACTTGTCTTCAAGACTACTTTTACGTCACCACTTCCCAGCAAGGCGTTCATAAGAATCACACCGATAACATCGATAAATATTAAAGCCCCCGTCACCTGCAAAGGTAAGCGAGCCGCGTCAATGGTAGCCGTATCTGAAGTGAAAAAGCGCAAGATAAGCTCTGCATTGAAGGCTAATAACATACCGAGTATCAAGGTTATCCCTCCGCCAATTTTGGCAACATCATAGGCCCAGAGTTTAGCCTTCACCTTGTCTCGTTCACCTAAGCTTGTACCTACCAGCGTTGCAGCGGCCATACCAAAACCAAAGCCTGGCAAAATACATAACATCAGAATATTGATGAGTATATTTAAAGCGGCAACTTCACTAACGCCTATTTTACCCACCATCCAAAACAAGCTGATCATACCAATCGCAATTAACAGCTGCTGAAAACCTGCTGGAATGGTGAGTCTAAAGACGCTAGCAAGATCACTTAAGCTTGGTTTTATACGGAATAATTTTAACGACTCCAGCTTGAAGAAGCCCAAACAAAAATACAGAACAGAACCAACGCCCATGGCAATGGTACTCGCCCAAGCCGCACCATCAGTCCCCATAGCGGCGAAACCAAGGTGACCGAAAATCAATATATAGTTCAGAATAATATTTAGTACATGAATAAACACTAGCGACAACATGTAATACTTTGGCTGACTAATGCCATTAAAGTAACCGCGAAAGGCGTAATTCACCCCCATGAAAACCGTCGCGAGGACTCTGATCTCCCAATAAGAGCTACCTAATTCAGCGACTTCGGTATCGGCATTAAGATATGGAAAAATAGAAGGTATATAAGGATAAATTAAAGCTGTCAGAAGGCTGCCAAATATTACGGCGATCATCACACCTGCAAATAGCGACACCCCAGCTTGCTCGATTTTCTTCTCACCCAAACGACGAGAGGCAACAGCTTGAACACCGCTAGACAGCCCCAGAACCATGGCGCTTGAAACGAAGGCTGCAAAACTCCCTGTTCCTACTGCGGCTAAGGCACTAGCCCCCAGATGACCGACCATTGCGACATCGACGATATTCAGTATATTTTGCGAGATCATACCGCCAATAATAGGCAGAGAAAGTAAAAAAATTAGTTGAAAGCGGTCTAGGGTGATCATTATCGTTCTTATTGTATTTGCTTAATAAGCGCATAATATTTGCACCCCCCCCACACTCGAAACCAGGCTTAAAAATGATTTAGATAATTTCATTCTTGGCGATTAAGCCGGTATTCGGTAAAGTAAGCAGTAATCTAAATTCGCCCTCGCGATATCAGTTTTCAATTTAAGAGAGTTATTATGAGTCAGTTCTGGAGCCCCATCGTTCACAAGCTCACCCCTTACGTTCCAGGTGAGCAACCTAAGGTTTCCAATCTTATTAAGCTCAATACTAACGAGAACCCTTATGGCCCCTCTGACAAAGTTCTCTCGGCCCTGAAGGCTGAAGCGTCTGATTCTCTTCGTTTATATCCTGATCCAAATGCCAGTGAGTTGAAAAGTGCGATAGCCGAATATTACGACCTTGAAGTCGAGCAGGTTTTCGTCGGTAACGGCTCAGATGAGGTGCTAGCACATACCTTTATGGGCTTGCTATCAAATGGTAAGCCGCTACTCTACCCCGATATTACTTATAGTTTTTATCCGGTTTATTGCAGCTTATACGAAATTGAACCTAAGACTCTTCCACTTAGTGAACGGTTTGAAATAGAGCTTAGCGACTACCCAACAGATAATGGCGGCATCATCTTCCCTAACCCTAATGCACCAACCGGTCGTGTATTGCCATTAGACGAAATCGAAGCTCTGCTGAAAAGGAATACTGAATCAGTGGTCGTCGTGGATGAGGCTTATATCGATTTTGGTGGTGAAAGTGCCGTTGCGCTCGTCAATAAGTATCCCAATTTATTGGTTATTCAGACCTTTTCTAAATCTCGTTCTTTGGCGGGCTTACGTGTCGGTTTTGCCATTGGGCATAAAGACTTGATCGATGGCCTTGAGCGAGTGAAGAACAGCTTCAACTCCTATCCGCTTGACCGCTTTGCAATCAAAGGCGCATCGGAAGCGATTAAAGATAAAGCTTATTTTCAAGCCTGCTGCGATAAGACCATTGAAACGCGTGATTGGCTAACACTAGAGCTCGAGAACTTGGGTTTTGAAGTCATGCCTTCTGCGGCAAACTTTGTGCTCGCCAAGCACCTAGATATTGAAGCTGAAGCTCTCGCTGCTGGTTTGCGTGAACAATCGATTATCATTCGCCACTTCAAACAGCCACGCATTAAAGATTATCTTCGGATTAGTATTGGTACACCTGAAGAATGCCAGGCACTGATTGCAGGACTTAAGCGCCTAATCGTGGGATCAGAGTAAAAATAGCTTTTTTTACTCTGACCCGAATGGCACTTACTTAAGCTGAATTGCACCCATTTTACAGGGAAATATTATTCCTCTTTGCAGCGAAGCGCTCCGTGCCCTCTGTGGTTAAGAGGGCTTAATCCTAAAGATCAAAACCCCAAAAACGAACCCACCACAGAGGACACAGAGCGGCCGGAGGCCTGCACGGAGAAACCAAAAGAAGGGTTCTTAAAGGAGTGGCACTTACTTAGGCTTTAATAAAGTGCTCCCGGTAATATTTTAGCTCTTCAATCGAATCTCGAATATCATCAAGTGCCAGGTGAGTACCTTGTTTTTTTAAGCCTGATTGAATCTCTGGTTTCCAGCGCCTAACTAGCTCTTTCAATGTACTGACATCCAGGTTCCGGTAATGAAAGAAGGCTTCTAGCTCCGGCATATACTTCACCAAGAAGCGCCGATCCTGACCAATGGTATTTCCGCAAATTGGCGAGCAGCCCTTATCTACATATTGCTTCAAGAACTCTATCGTATCTTGTTCTGCTTCTCTCTCGGAAGTATTGCTGGCTTTAACCCGAGCAGTCAGACCATTTTCACCATGTGTTTTGGTACACCATTCATCCATAGAGTCCATCAATTCGTCACTTTGGTGAATCGCGATAACCGGCCCTTCCGCCAGGGTATTTAGCTGTGAGTCGGTCACAATCGTAGCGATCTCGATAATGCGCTCTTGTTCAGGATCCAAGCCGGTCATTTCTAGGTCGATCCAGATAAGGTTGTCTTTATGTTTCGCGGGGCTGTCGGTCATCAAAATAGTCCTATGATTAATGCTGGTGCTTGGCAGCTAAAGATAATCACTATATTCGATATAAACAAGCTTCTGGAATACTTTTACTGCTAGAATAGCGCCATTGGTTCTTTTCCTAGCGATTCATCGGAGCTTATGAGCAAACGTAAACTGAATAGACGGCAGCAATGGCGTATCGAAAAAATACAAGCTGAGAAAGCCGCACGTGCCGACCGCAAAGACAAAAAGCTAGGGCAAGAATATGCAGCAAGCGATTTAGGTGAAGAACAAAAAGGCCTGGTCATCGCGCACTATGGCCAACTGCTCGATATCGAACCCAGCGAAATTTGCGAAGGCGAAACAGAAAAACTTGTTCATCGCTGCCATGTCAGAGCAAATGTCGATGCTTTAGTCACCGGTGATGAAGTCGTCTGGCGCCCCGGCAAAGACCAAAGCGGTGTGATCGAAACACGCCTAGAACGCCACAGTTTACTGCAACGCCCAGACAACTATGGGCTGCTCAAACCCGTAGCCGCCAATATCGACCGTATTATTATTGTTGTCGCCACTGAACCCACACCCTACGCTAATCTAATTGATCGTTATCTGGTGGCCGCTGAAACTCTCGACATCAAGCCTGCCATACTGTTTAACAAAAGCGACTTGATTAATGATAATAACCGCGCTCAGATAGAAAAACTCTGCCAAAGCTATGAAGCACTTGGCTATGAAGTACTCAAGACCTCAGCCAATGAAGTCGAGCATTGTGAGTCCACCTTATTCGACTGGCTAAAAAACTACACCAGCGTCTTCGTTGGCCAATCCGGTGTCGGCAAGTCTTCACTGATTCGTAGTATTCTGGGTGATCAGAGCATTAAAGTCGGCGCGCTTTCGGAAGTATCCCGTAAAGGTACTCACACCACGACGACAGCCAAGCTTTTTCATATTCCGGGTGGCGGTAGAATTGTTGACTCACCGGGCATACGAGAATTCGGCTTATGGCATATCAATGAGCAAGAACTGTTGGAAGGTTTTATCGAACTCAGGCCGCATATTGGCTACTGCCGTTTTCGTGACTGCAAACATAATAATGAGCCCAAGTGCGCGATCCTTGACGCCTACGACAAAGGTGAGATTAGTGAAGAGCGCATGAATAGTTACCGCAGAATTAGAGAAACACTCGGCGACAAAGAAACCTACCAATAATACTCAGCCATTAATTGCCTGCATTATTAAAAATCCAATCTATACTCTAGTCATAGTGAGCTATTTTCAATAAATTGCTCGCAACTCCTAACTATCAATCTATTACATTAGCTTTATGACTGACTCAAAAATGCCCGATAGCGCTGAAGGCTGGGCAAACTTTCTGGTGACAAAGTCACTTCCCTCGCCATTTAAAGTGGGTCAAAAAGTCATTCGTATGCTAGAAAAAAAGGTTATTCCATACTCTCATCTGGCTGCTCACGTTAATAAAGACCCAATCTTGGCTTTTTACGTCATGTCACACGCCAATGATAGCCAGCTAGAAGATACACCGAGCAGTAAGACACTGGCACACGCCATTAGTATGATTGGCATTGAGCGCCTAACAGAGCTGATAAACGAGCAACCCTTTAAAGCTATTTCCTTAAAGAGTATTACCAGTTTCTACTACCTTCGAACACTATCAACCAGTTTATATGCAGGCCACCTCGGTCGAGCCATCGCTAAAAGAAAAGGTAAAGGAAACCCCGAAGACGTTTATTGGTCCAGCTTGTTTCTGGGTGCGCCTATCTGGTATTTATGGCGCTTTGCAACGCCTGAAATGCGTTTAGTACGCTATGCCATTCGTTCCAACTACAAGCTCCCCCATGTTGCCGAGAAAGAAGTATTAGGCGGTACAATCGTCGATGTCACGACCGCTCTGGCTAAAAAGCTAAACGTTCCTGCCCTGGCTCAGGCATGCTATCAACCAGATAAACAATTAAGCCATAAGCAATGGGTCACTATTGCCCGCTCTTTTAGCCCTGATGGGAAACCGCTCCGTGTTGAAGATCGCGACATTAATATGCTGATGCAGTCTCCACATTTTGTCGTGATGCTGGCAAACCTGATTGCTCACTATTCTTCATATTGCTGGTATTCAAGGGCAACATTAAGAGCACAACGGATTCTGGCTTGCTACTTAAACTGCTCGGTTGATGAAGCGATTCAGCTAACTCATGAAGCTGCTGCAGATATGTCACGCGCTCATCCTATGCCAGGCGTAATGCAACCGGCTGCTAAATTATTCGTGCCACCACGCAAGCGCACTAAAGCACAAAGTGAGTGCCAACTCAGTGAATTCCAGTCAGATGCCTATGCGCCATCTCAGAAGGGAAAAGCAGCGCCCCCTGCTCCAGAAGCGCCAATAGCCAGCTCTACTAAAACTAACAAGCTTGAAGACACCAGACAACACGAGAACCGGGACGTACCGAAACCTGAAAAAATTAATGCACCGACTAATAAAGAAGGCATTGCTGAAAAAGCGCAAGCAAACGGGCCGCTTTCACGGAACCCCTTATATACTGAGCTAACACATATCATGGCTCATCGCCCGCAGGAGTTTACCGACCTACATGAGCTGATGAATGCCGCGACCCAAGGCATTGCCTACGGCATTGAGTTAGAACGAGCATGCGTGGGTCTGATAAGCAAAGACCGCAGCCGCTTTAAAAACTATTATTCAGTCGGGTGCCAAGATCACCCTGAACTTAAGGATTTTGAAAGCAAAATAATCAAGAATACTATTTTTGAGAAATTATGCTCTCGCCCAGCCAGTATTTGGGTGAAACCCTCTAGTGACAAGAAGATACTCGACCTGATTCCCATGAATTTCAAGGGCGCCACCGACTCAAAAGAGTTTTTCTTAATGTCGGTATTTGTTGGCAAAAAACCGGTTGCCCTTTTCTTCGCAGATAACACTGACAACCAAACACTCACCGACGCTCACTATAAACAATTCAAATACCTATGCAGCGCAGTCACTACTTCCTTACAGCATCAAGCGAATCGTCAAGCATCAAAGGGTGAAGAATAGTTAGTCCCAAACTTTGTCATCTGGTATGATCCGCCGATCATCATTTGAAGCAATGAGAACTAACAAATGTCAGATCTGTTAATTGAAGCGCCTCAATTACTCGCACTATTAAATAATGAAGACTCCTCTGAAAAGCTGATCATCGTCGACCTTGGAAAAGAAGATCGCTACCTAAGCGCTCATATCCCCGGTGCAGTACTGGTAAGCCCTAATTTAACCCAGGCGGGTCCGCCGGTGCCCGGCCTTGCTCCGAGTAAAGAAAATTTAAACGATTTAATGCAAAGCATTGGTCTGACTCCCGATAGTCAGGTTATTGTATACGATGATGAAGGTGGCGGCTGGGCAGGACGTTTTATCTGGCTACTCGATGAAATTGGCCATAACAACTACCGCTATTTGAATGGCGGCTTGCACGCATGGGCTGCTGAAAATTTCGACATGGAAAGCGGCCCTGTGGCTAATGAAAAGTCAGATATTCAAGTGTCTTTTAGCGGTAAACATAGCCTCACTCTCGCGCAGCTAAAAGAGCTTGTAAACACTCAAGATTTGCAAATCTGGGACGCTCGTTCTCCGATGGAGCATAGTGGCGAAACTGCTTACGCAGCCAGAGGCGGCAAGATTCCCGGCGCACTAAACTACGAGTGGACTCGCGCGATGGATCAACAAAATAGCCTAAAACTAAAACCCTTTGACACCTTGTTGAGTGAGTTAGCGACTGTTGGAATAAGCCCAGAAAAGCCAACCGTCACACACTGCCAAACCCACCATCGCTCAGGCCTCACTTATCTATTAGGCAAGCTACTTAGCTTCACAGATATAAAAGCTTACCCTGGTTCTTGGGGCGAATGGGGAAACCAAGCTGACACCCCTATTGAATGAGTAAATTACTACTAACGGACTTACTATGAAACTCGATGATCTATTTATTTTCAGTCAATATATTGCACCGCAACACTTGATCTCGCGGGCAGCAGGAAAAGTCGCTGAATGTGAAATTCCGGCGTTCAAGAATAAGCTGATCGCTTGGTTTATTGATAAATACGGCGTCAATATGTCTGAAGCCTTGCTTGATTCGCCAGAGAATTTTAAGCACTTCAATGACTTCTTCACTCGTGAACTTAAACCTGGCGCACGGGAAATTGACACCCAAGAAGATGCAATCATTTCTCCGGTTGATGGCGCGATTAGCCAGCTAGGCCAGGTTGATAAAGGCCAGGTATTTCAGGCAAAAGGTCAGAGCTTTAGTGTGGTAGAGCTGCTTGGCGGCGACATTGAACGAGCCGAACCGTTTATGGGTGGCGACTTCTCAACAATCTACTTGTCGCCTAAAGATTACCATCGAATTCATATGCCCTGCACCGGCACATTAAGAGAAATGGTTTATATCCCTGGTAAGTTATTTTCGGTTAACCCGGTAACGGCAGAGAATGTCCCTCGCCTATTCGCCAGAAATGAGCGTGTTGCAGCCATATTCGATACCGAGTTTGGCCCGATGGCCATGGTCTTGGTTGGTGCAATGATTGTTGCCAGTATCGAGACCGTTTGGTCTGGTTTAGTCGCTCCGGTTAAGCGCGATGTGAACAGTACCCTTTATGGGGATGCGAGCAGTATCACTCTGGAAAAGGGGCAGGAAATGGGACGATTCAAGCTCGGTTCTACCGTTGTATTGGCGTTTCCAAAAGGCACAACACAATTCAATGAAGCAATGCAGGCAGGCTCCCCCGTTAGAATGGGTGAAAACTTCGGTAGTATCATTAAAAGCTAGATTTACTAGACCCGACTTAGAGGGAAGCTCAATACATCTTCAATGCTATTGACTCCCTCTTTGATCATCAACAAACGATCCAAACCTAGGGCAATTCCCGAACAGTCTGGCATACCAGACTCCAAAGCTGATAAGAACTTCTCATCGATTGGTATCCCATTCAAACCCATATCCTGGCGTACCAAATTATCAGATTCAAAGCGCTGGCGCTGCTCTTTAGCATCCGTTAGTTCATGATAGGCATTCGCAATCTCGAGCCCGTTTATATATAGCTCGAACCTTTCTGCGACCAATAAGCCATCCTCATCATGCTTCAAGGCGGCTAGAGATGCTTGTGATGCGGGATAATCCGAAACAAACACGGGTCTAAGCTTACTATCTTCAGAACAGCCCAAGTATGGCTCAATACAGACGCTTAGTAGCAGATCCAGGTACTCATCACGTTCCAAATTAGGCCCGGAATAGCCGGCCAACTCTATTGCTTTCTGCCTCAGTACATCAATAGCGACTATCATCGGGTCAAGATCTAAATATTTCCGAAACAAGTCGCGATAACTAACTGTCGACACTTCACATGAACCCAAAAGAGTTTCCAGTAGGTCTGCGGTTTCTTGCATCAGAGCGTTGAGATCAAAGCCTGGGCGATACCATTCAAGCATGGAAAATTCAGGATTATGTCGTACGCCGCTTTCAGCATTACGAAAAGTTTTACAGATTTGGAAAATCGAACCACTCCCCGCAGCAAGTAGACGCTTCATAGGGAATTCAGGAGAAGTATGTAGATATAAACATTCTGAACCCGCACCAGGTGCAGAATTCAAAGCGCAAGACAAACTTTCCAGATGAGGATCTGTCGCAGTTGAGCGACCAAGAATAGGCGTTTCAACTTCAAGCACATGACGTGCGACAAAAAAAGCCCGAAGCTGCGCATATAGCTCAGCCCGGGCTTTTAGTCTTTGCAAAGAACATGTTGGTTGCCATTGTTCTGAAGTTTTATTCATAACAAGCAAGCAAACCTCTAATCTCTATGCAATCAATTGCTCAATTATGACTTGGCACGACTCACGTATTCACCAGTACGAGTATCGATACGCAGCTTCTCACCAATATTGACAAATAATGGCACATTGACCGTTGCACCGGTAGAAAAGGTAGCCGGCTTTGTGCCACCTTGAGCTGTATCGCCTTTCAAACCCGGGTCAGTTTCTACCACTTCCAGCTCAACAAAGTTTGCTGCAGCAACAGCCAAGGGTGCACCATTGAATAGTGTGACCGTATAAACATCCTGTTCCTTTAACCACTTAATTGTATCACCGACAGCCTTTTCATCAGCAGCATGCTGTTCAAAAGAACCATCAGTCATCATAAAGTGCCAGAACTCACCATCGGTATAGAGGTACTCCATATCGAATTCCATTACGTCAGCCGCTTCAAGAGATTCACCTGACTTGAAGGTTCTCTCCCATTGACGCCCAGTATTGAGGTTTCTCAACTTAACGCGGTTAAAAGCCTGGCCTTTTCCTGGCTTTACAAATTCATTCTCAATCACCGCACAAGGATCACCATCCAACATTACTTTTAAGCCTGAACGGAATTCGCTGGTAGAATAACTTCCCATTTTGATCTCACCTGTTTCTGTCTCCTACATATTTATGCAGGAACTATTCAATTTACGGAATTATTTTCTCGCTATCTTGGTCCAGCCTAATCTATACAGGGCCAATGAGTGGGCGACAAACTGTTTTCTATAGCTTTACTTCGCTATATACTGCGCGGTTTACCGGCCTCTTTACATCAAGGGCTGACTCTTTTTTAGGCTCGCAGACCAAAATTAAAGCGCACATGATACATCTATCAACTATTCCTGTCGAAAATAAAGCGCAATACGGTTCATGGCAGTCTCAACTTAGCCAGTGCAAAATAAGTACTGCAGACTTGCTGAACAAGCTAGGTCTGAACGATCATCCTTTAGTAGATGAAGAGGCTGAGCGTTTGTTTGAATTAAGAGTACCACCACGTTACTTGGCAAGTATTCGTTCAAACGACCCGAATGACCCACTTCTTCTACAAGTACTTCCTCAAAATAGAGAGTTCAAGCAAGTCGATGGTTTTAACGATAGCCCTCTGAACGAGGAAGAGTACTCTCCCGTCAAAGGCTTACTGCACAAGTACAATAATCGGGTATTACTCATGAGTAGTACTGTGTGCGCTATTAACTGTCGTTACTGCTTCCGCCGGAATTTTCCTTATGACGCGCATCGCCAATCAAAAAACGAATGGCGAAAGGTCTTCAACTACATTGAAGAACACAAAGAATTAGATGAGGTAATCCTGAGCGGTGGCGAACCCTTAATACACAATAACGACCACCTTGCCTGGCTAATAAACAATATTGCTGATATCAAGCATATCCAACGCATTCGTATTCATTCTCGAATGGTCGTCAGTATCCCGGAAAGAATCGACCAAGAACTATTAAAAATATTTTCTGATTGCAACAAACAACTCATACTCGTCACACACTGCAATCACCCTAACGAGTTAGATAGTCAACTCAGACCCTGCTTCACTGCTCTCAAACAGGCTGGCGTCACCTTATTGAACCAGGCAGTCTTGCTAAAAGACGTCAATAATCATGCAGAGACACTAACAAAGCTTAGTCTAGCGCTCTTTGACCTGGGCATTCTCCCTTACTACCTATTTATGTATGACCGTGTTTCAGGCGCAGCGCATTTCGAGGTCTCTGAGCGCGAAGCATTTAAGCTCTATAAGCAACTTCTTGGCGCTCTGCCTGGTTATCTCGTTCCTCGCCTCAGTCAGGAAATCCCGGGGCAAAACTCTAAGAGCCTGGCAACATTTAGTTGGCCATAAATAATGTGCTACTGAGAACTAAATCGAGCCTGTAACGCGATTTAACAATTCAAGCCACACTTTTTCCCCCTCATTCAAGACAATACCATAATCCCTGCTATGCTAGTTATAAGCGTATTATGGCTACGGTTTCGCATAATTTTCTGACTAGATGCTGACCCGTACAAGCAAAATAAGTAGCCTCTTACTACAAATTTAGGAATCATGAATGCACGGCCAAGATATAGAATTAAATTTATCCACCCCCGAGCAAACTTTAATCAGTTTTTCTTTTGCTGAACATACTCCAGCAGCAATTAAAGCTTGGGTGAAGGATTTGCCGATGGCTAATGTGGGAGAGCTCTCACGCCAGTTATACCAGGCAATAATCGAGTTTAATAAGCTGACTCTTCCTCCTCTAACACGAATGCAAATTCTGGAACTATTGAGGCCGCCAATAGACTATGTATGTAAGGAGCTGTCTAAACACTTCCTTAATCAGTCAGTTGTACTAAGTGAAAAACAGCAAAAAATTGCTAACCTGACTCAAGCTATCCAAATACATCTCGCAACCTCGTATAAGATAATTCTTATCGATAGCGTGCCTAACATTAATAGCGAAAAAGTCAGGAAAAACTTTACTTGTGCTGCTCATAGGATGATGTCCGAGTATGGGCAAGTCCTGCTCCGATCTAATCAGCTTTATATTCACACTCCCAGAGATATCTGGGTCGAAATGCATCAGGTTTTCTACTTTGCTGAACAACACAATTTACTGAAATATACCGTTGCAGACGATCAAAGAAGAGACGGACGAGAAACTCGAATAGATCAAGTCTATAAACAGAATCTCTTACTAAGCTGCTGTCGCCCTAACCAGCTACGTCAAAACGATATACAGATTGCTTATTACGCTTTCGAATTGTGGTCAGACCTAGTTGACATCGGTGCCGATCAAATCGATGAATCAGTCTTTGTAATCAATATCGAGCAAGATCTACCACCTCGATACAAAAGCTTACTTAAAAGTACCAGTGCCAGCCATTATGGCTTTAACACGACCGAACTAGTGAGCAGACTAAATGAACACCTTAACACTGAAGTAGAGCAGGCAAAGTCAAAGAAGCGTATTGAAAAAGAGCCGATCATAGCACTGCCTAAGCATATTTCCGACGTCGTTTTGGATCATTTACATCATTCATTCGGTGTATTAACCAAGCGCAGCTTTAAACGGGTAGAAGATGAGGGTGCCCTAAACCTATGTGTTGGTTTAAGTGCAAGCCACTATTACACCTCGGGAAAAGTCGAGTTCCACACACAAATGCTTCAACATGCATCCGGTTCAACCTCAGGTGATGACAATATTTTCCTAAGTGCCACCAATCAGTCTCAGGATGGTTGGGGTGACAGCTATGATGCCGGTAGTCATTCGGCGACTACGCCCTCCGACGCGCCCATTTCCTATGACCGAGCAATCGATGACAAGCTCGACAGCGCTTACCCGAAGTACACAGTTCCTTTAGTCAATACAAGCCCTGGTGGCTATTGTCTGCAATGGGAAGGTGAAGTACCAAGCAATATTCAAGCGGGTGAAATAATTTCCTTGCGTGAAAATGCTCAGCAAGCATGGAGCATCGCGGTTATTCGCTGGATCAGACATATCAAGCAGCAAGGTACCCAGGTAGGGATCGAACTATTAGCGCCTAGCGCTAAGCCATGTGGTGTCCAATTGCTTCAGAAGACGGGAGACCCTAGCGAGTACCTAAGAGGACTCCTGTTACCAGAACTGAGTGCCATAGGTCAGCCTACGACACTTATTACACCCAGGCTTCCCTTCATGTCCGGTCATAAGGTATCGATTCGAGCCAATGGCGCCGAAGGAAAATGTAATTTAGAAACACGTGTATCAGCGACCGGTAGCTTTAGTCAATTTGAACTGTCAGAAAACAAACAAATGAAAGAGCTGACTGAAAATCGGGTTCCTGATATTGAGGTAGGCGACAACGATGATGACTTCGACTCATTGTGGCCGACACTATAAATAGAGAACTGAAAACGAAAATAGAGCACACCATAAGCGCTCTATATTAATAACTTGCCTGGTTTAACAGGTATATATTTTTTGAACATTAAGAGCAGTATCCCAAGTCAATGAGCAAAATAAACGACACAATTTATCTACTTATTCTCGACCCATCAGAGAACGACGCAGAAAAGCTAATCAGCCTGTTGCGCAATGCCGGCATACCTACCCGGGCAAAGCGTATCGAGTCTGAAGAAGAGTTCGTCGATGCGCTTGAAGAGCAGTCTTGGGATCTATTTGTTGCCCGCGAAAAAGAAGCTGACTTTGATATAAACCAAGCCCTAGTGCATATACGCCAAAAAGACCGCGATTTGCCCTTTATCGTCTTAAGTGATGCTTATGACGATGAGCAGCTGGTTAAGCACATGAAAGCCGGCGCAAAAGATGTCGTACCTTTCGAAAATGATAAACACATAGTCGTCGTACTGCGACGAGAGTTAGAGAGTCGAGCCGATCGTAAAAAGTTGCGTTTAATGGAAGCAAAAATTCGCGATGCAGAGCACCGCTGTGAATTGTTACTCGATAGCTCAAAAGATGCCATTGCTTATATCAGTGATGGTATGCACATCTATGCCAACAGCTCCTATATGCAGTTCCTTGGCTACGATGATATCGATGAAATGATCTGCATTCCTGTGCTTGATACCTTTAATTCAGAATCACAAAGCAGCTTCAAAGAGCTATCTAAGCCTTTTTCAGATAACCCGCAAGCCGAAAAGACCGAAGCAACAACCTGCATATCCATTCGTGAAGATGGTACTGAAATTAGCGCAACCATGAGCCTTTCCGCTGCAACTTACGACGGCGAAGACTGCCTACAAATTATTATCCGTCCAGAGCATGACAATGAAGAACTTGCGGAAAAGATAAAAGAACTCAGCCAACAGGATCTGCTAACAGGTTTATATAACCGCCAATACTTTATGGAACAACTGCACGATGCAAAAGAATGTGCGGTAAATAATAGTACGCATGCAGGCGTACTTTACCTGGCCATCGATAACTTTCAGAAGATAAAAACCAATTTTGGCATGGCTGATGCCGACCTGGTACTACGCGACCTGGCTCATGTTATTGATAGCAACCGAAAGAGCGACCATCACCTGGCTCGATTAAGCGACGATGTTTTTGGCCTAATATGCCCGGCACAAAATGGAGATGATGCCGTTGAAGTCGCCCAAGCTTATGGTCAGGCTGTTGAAGATCACTTATTTGAGGTCGATGGAAAAACAATTCAGATAACACTTAGTACTGGTGTCACTTTGATAACTGAGAATGCCCCCGCCATCAATGATATTCTAGGTAGAGCTCAAACGGCGTCTCAAGAACTCGCTTCTCAGGACAACGCTGAAGAGATAAATGGAGTCAAACTGTACACGATTCAAACTGATAAGCCTTTAGATGACCATGACATGGCAATGGAGCTGATTCAGGATGCAATCGACAATGACAAATTCAAGCTGCTCTTCCAACCGATTATCAGCTTGAGAGGCGAAGGGGATGAGAACTACGAAGCCTTTATTCGCATGCTGAATGAAGAGGGCGAGGAAATTTCACCCTATGACTTCCTGCCACCAAGCGGCCCAAGTAATATGGCCAGCAAAATCGACAAATGGGTTATCTTACAAACAATTAAACACTTAAGTGAACATAGATCAAAAGGTCATGACACCAAACTCTTTATTAACCTGACCAGCGAGACGCTACAAGATCAAACCTTCACCTCATGGCTGAATGTAGCGCTGAAAGCCGCTCGCCTACCTGGCGACTCTTTAATTTTCCAGATATCGGAAAACAACGCTATCACTTACATGAAACAAGCAAAAGAGTTTGCCAAAGGTATCAGCACCCTACACTGTAAAATGTCGATCAATCAGTTCGGCCATGCCTTAAAACCTTTCAACCTTCTGAAACACTTAAGCCCAGAATACATCAAGCTTGAAGGTTCCTTTACTCAAGATATGCAAAAGGGTGAAGATTCAAAAGAACAGGCTAAAGAAATGATTCAGACCTTACAGTCCATGGGTAAACTCACTATCGTGCCGCTGGTAGAGAGTGCAGCCCTGCTATCAACTTTGTGGCAAGCGGGCGTCAACTATATTCAGGGTTACTACCTGCAAGCACCCTCTACAGAAATGAACTACGACTTTAGCGAAGAAAACTAATTGGAAAGCTTATTTCTCTTTCAGTTTGGCCAACTCCCAGAGCTGGTCTAGTTGAGTTAAGGGCACCTCGCTCACAGAAGTGCCCTGATTGCCCAATTGCTCCTCGATAAATTGAAAGCGCGAAGTAAACTTATCATTGGTAAGCTGAAGCGCATCTTGAGGAAGTACACCTAGAAAGCGCGATAGATTCAAGCAGCTGAAAAGCAAGTCACCAAACTCAGCTCGAATTTCAGGCCTTTTAAAAAGGTCTTCAGCCGTGCTTGTCTTACACTGCGCTTTCGCTTTTATGACTTCCTGCTTAAGCTCGTCCAGTTCTTCAGCTATTTTATCAAAAACTGGCTCTATTTCAGGCCAATCAAAGCCGTGCTTAGCTGCGCGCGCTTGAATATCCAAAGCCTGGTTCAGTACTCCATCTTTATTGGAAGCACCTTCTAGAATACTATCCTGAGCCTTTTTAACTTTCTCTGAAGACACCAAAGCTCCTTAGTTACGTTTTCTGCGAGCATCAATAATATTGGGTAATTGCTTGATCTTGGCTAGGGCTTGCCCAAGACTCGCCAAGCTCGACACATCCATTGCAATGGTAATGGTCGCAATATTTTCTTGTGGGTCAGAGTATGAATTCACGCCCGTTACATTGACCTTCTCGTTAGCTAGTACAATCGTTATATCCCGAAGCAGGCCTTCTCGGTCATAGGCTTGAATCTCAATACCCACACCATAGGCTGCATCGGCTTCATAGCCCCAGGAAACTTCTATAATACGATTTGGCTCCAAGTCTTCAAGCTGGAGCAAATTCATACAATCCTGTCGGTGTATCGAGACGCCTCGTCCAACTGTTATATAACCCGTAATTGGGTCTCCTGGCACAGGCTGGCAACACTTCGCCATAGTTGTTAGTAAGCGCCCAACGCCCTTGATCTTGATATCATCTCGCCCAGCACTATTCGCCGCTTTCTGCTGTGGTGCACCAAGACGAAGATCCAATTGCTGTTCTTTAGGCTGCAGAATTTTCTGAGCAACATTCGCTATATGCGTTGGCTTCACGTCTCCTGCACCAATCGCCGCAAATAGGTCATCCACCTTATTGAACTGAGTTTGTTCCACAAGTTCCGAGTAATGGATATCGCCAATAGACAAGCGCTTAAGCTCATCCTCCAGAAGTATTCGGCCATCAGTGATATTCTGAGATCGATTCTGTTGCTTAAACCAATGAACCAGCTTGGCTCGTGAGCGCGAGGTCTGAATATAGCCTAAACTCGGATTTAACCAGTCACGGCTCGGCGAAGCCTGGTTAGAGGTTAGAATATGAATCTGCTCGCCAGTTCGAAGCGGGTAAGTTAACGGCACGATACGACCATTTACTTTAGCACCACGACAAGCATGGCCCACCTCAGTATGAACACGGTAAGCAAAATCTACCGGCGTTGCGCCATTTGGCAAATCAACAACATGGCCATCAGGTGTAAATACGTAAATACGGTCTTCACCAACGTCTGAGCTTAGCTGGTTTGCAATTTCCGAGGCATCACCCACCTCCTCTTGCCATTCCAGTACTTGTCTAAGCCAGTTGATCTTTTCCTCATACCCTGAAGATCGACTTTTAACATCGGTACCTTTATAGCGCCAGTGAGCACAAACTCCCAGTTCGGCTTCCTCGTGCATTTCCCTCGTACGGATCTGCACTTCCATGACCTTTCCTTCTGGCCCAATGACAGCTGTGTGCAAAGAGCGATAGCCATTTTCTTTCGGGTTAGCAATATAGTCATCAAATTCGTAAGGAATATGCTTCCACAAGGAATGCACAACACCTAGTACCGAATAACAGTCTTGTACACTGGGCACCAGAATTCTAAAAGCTCGAATATCGTAAATTTCAGAAAAATCTAGATTCTTACGGCGCATTTTTCGCCAGATGCTATAGATGTGTTTACTTCGGCCAGCGACTTCGCCGCGGATGTGGGCATTCTCTAATTCAAGCTCAAGTTTTTCAGTCATTCTTTTTACAAAAGAATCCCGGTCAACTCGGCGCTCATCCAGCAATTTCGCTATCTTTTTATAGGCTGAAGTGTGTAAGTAGCGAAAAGACAGGTCTTCGAGCTCCCACTTGATATAGCCTATACCTAAGCGATGTGCCAAAGGCGCATAAATATCAAAGACTTCTCGTGCAACACGCTGACGTTTTTCGGAGTTCGCGTCTTTAACCGCTCGAATTGCGCAAGTTCGCTCTGCCAACTTGATGAGTACGACGCGCACATCATCAATCATGGTCACAAGCATTTTCCGGACGTTATCAATCTGCCCTTGAGTCTGACCTAAAACCATACCTTTAAATGGACGATGTGTTGCAGAGATCGCTGCCATTCGCGCAACACCTTCGATCAACTTGGCAGTTTCTCCGCCAAATTTTTTCGATACTTGCTCCAGCGGCAATTTACCTTCGCGGACAGCTCGATAAAGTATTGCTGCAATGATAGCTGTCTGATCCAATTCCAACTCGATCAGAATCTGAGCCATCTCCAAACCAATTACAAAACTATTGTGCTCTTTTGCCCAGACTCGATCTTCCTGGACCGATTTCTGCTCGATTTCAAGGCTAGTTTCACAGGCCTGGCGTACTGTCTCGATATTACCCAACTCGGTAATTGAACTGATTTTATCAAGCCATTGATCAATGGCGGCTTCGCCATCGAAATCCTCAATGTAATCTTCGCGAACCTTAACCATAAAACTACCTGTTTATTATTCTTAGCCTACTTACTATCGAAAACAGCTATCGACTCTAAATGCTCAGTATGGGGAAACATATCCAAAACCCCTGCCTGCATCAGACGATACCCTTGCTGCACCAAGATCCCCGCGTCACGCGCTAATGTAGCCGGGTTGCATGATATATAAACTATTCGTTTTGCCCCAAACTGCCTAATATTGCTCACGATATCCAAAGCACCTGCTCTAGGCGGGTCGATCAAAATCTTATCATAAACTCCCTTCGTCCAAGCTTGAGCCGAGAAGTCACTGTATAGGTTACTTTCATAAAAAGTGACATTTTCGATATCATTAGCTTGTGCATTAAACAAGCCTCTTTCCACCATATCCTGACTGCCTTCAACCCCAACAACTTCCTTAGCGCACTTTGCCATTGCCAAAGTAAAATTACCCAGTCCTGAAAACAGATCCAGAGCACGCTCATCAGATTTAAGTTCAAGTAGCTGCAGCGCGAGTAGAACCATCTTCTGATTCACACCAAGGTTGATTTGCGTAAAATCTTTTGGGTGGAATTGTAAGGCTAAATTTTGCTTCAATACCCGCAAATTATAGGACAAGTTAGCTTGGCCTTCTTCTCGGCACTCATTTTCCGGCCACAACTGCTGAATACTGGAAATGTCCCCTGCTTGCAGAAACACCGTCCACTTCTGCTCCTTCGCAAGGTTTCTAAGCATTTCCAAGTCACTCTGCTCAAGAGGCTTCACATGCCGAATCAACACGCCTATTCCCTCACGACTCAAGGACAGTTCCAGGTGGCCAAGTGCTTTATGCACCGAGATTGAAGCAACAAGTTCTTTAAGTACGGGTAAGGCACTTGAAAGCTCACTAGCCATAATTGGGCAAGAATCTATATCTAATGTCTCTTTGGAGGCTTTTTTACGAAAGCCAATTCGAAGCCCTTCTCCTTTTCGGCCATAGTCGACACTGAGCCGGACACGCGAACGATAACCCCACGGCTCACTCTCGACAAGCGGCAACCATTGTTGCGGAGCCAAATCCCCAAAGTGCTTAAGCTGGTCAGCCAATACAGTTTGTTTATGCGCCAGTTGAGCTTTATGCCCCATATGTTGGAGGCTGCAGCCACCACAAGTTCCATAATATGAGCATACAGCTTCAACACGTTGATCTGAAGCTTGCATCACTTTCACCGCAGCCAGCTCATCATATTTAGCACGATGAGCCAAGACCTCAGCCAAAACAGTCTCACCGGGCAAGGCATAATGCACAAATTGCGTTTTGCCTTTATTTTTGGCGATACCTCGCCCCTCATGACTGAGAGACAGAATTTGACACTGAAGCAAGCCACTATCAGAGCTATCAACATCGTTGGCGAGGTTCTTGGACTCCAGGCTCACTTTCACCCGAGCTTCCTGCTTCGAATCTTTAAGTTCACGCTCAAGTGATTTTTTTTGCTTTTTAGACTGCTCACGCAGCTTAGTTCTATGCTTAGAAAAAATATTTGCCATAGTTACACGCTACCGAGCCACCTGCTCACGAAAAAACACCTGTTGAAAGGTAACGATCTCCACGGTCACAGATAATGGCGACGATCACCGCATTTTCAAGCTTGGCTGACAAGCGCAAAGCTGCAGCCACGGCTCCGCCTGAGGACACACCGCAAAAAATACCTTCCTGTGCGGCAAGGGCCTTCATTGTTCTTTCCGCTTCATCTTGCCCCATCTCGACCACTTCATCGACTCGTGAGCGATCAAAAATACTCGGCAGATACTCTTCAGGCCAGCGACGAATACCGGGAATTGCCGCATTTTCTGCAGGTTGCAAACCCACTATCTTGATATCTGGGTTCTTTTCTTTCAGAAACCTGGAGTTTCCCATAATGGTACCTGTCGTTCCCATGGCACTGACAAAGTGAGTAATTTTTCCATGAGTTTGCTCCCAGATTTCAGGCCCCGTCCCGCAATAATGAGCCAAGGGGTTGTCATCGTTCGCGAACTGGTCGAGGACAATGCCCTTGCCTTCGGCCGCCATTGACTGCGCCAGGTCACGAGCGCCCTCCATACCTTCTTCTTTGCTAACATAGAGCATTTGTGCACCGTAAGCTTCCATTGAGGCCTTCCGTTCCATGCTAGCGTTGTCTGGCATAATCAGGATCATCTTGTAGCCCTTGATTGCCGCAGCCATCGCTAAAGCAATCCCCGTATTGCCACTCGTTGCTTCGATTAAGGTATCACCGGGCTTTATCTGCCCTTTTTCCTCTGCCCTCTGAATCATACTTAAAGCAGGCCTATCCTTCACCGAACCTGCAGGGTTATTACCCTCAAGTTTGACTAGCAGGATATTAGTTGTCTGACCAGGTAAACGCTGTAACCTGACGAGGGGGGTATTTCCAACATAGTCTTCAATCGTAGGAAATTCGTTTTTTGCATCACTCATTGGGAGTAAAATTCCTGTTCAATATTCTGTTTACAGAGTATGTATTAATTCAATGCGCCCAGTCTAGAATGCCTAATTCACAGACAAGACAATAAAACGACACTAGATCAAATTAGCACCGTTTAATCATACTAATTTCTGTAAAGCTTGCTATGGCAGTCCATCGTACAATTGTCCATAATACATAGTTCATGATATACCACACGGCCTGACAAAGCCTTATATTATATAAGTTTAAATCCATGAAACCTATCAAGCTCAAGTCTCGCATCGCACTGATTGCCTCCTTGCCTCTAGTATTAATATTTCTTGGCTTAGGCCTAGTATTAGCCGACCACAGGCTAAATGTCGTTGAAAAACAGTTTTTCCAACAGCTAAGTCTATTAACCCAGACCAGCGCCAGCATCACAGCTCAACACTTGCGAAACAAAGCCACGCAAAAAGATGATGAAAAGCAATCAGAACTAAACGATCTGAATAAATACTTTGACACGCTACTTGCTTCCCCCCTTATCGAATCGATTACGCTACTCAATTCAAATCATAAGGTCTTAAAACACCGAGGCACTCAGCTATCCGCACGACTTAACCCAACAACCTTTCCCACAGTCAGCCCAAAAATTATCGAGACAGGCAATGAAAACATTTTCGTCATACCGCTGAATACTGAAAAGCGCTCAGCCACTCTTTCATCTTTGACTCAAAGTAGACTAAAAAAACAAGTTGGCCCAAGCACCTATCAACAGGAACAGAGTAAGGCATGGTTATTAATCAACACCAACCGGGGCTCCATGAACCAAGAAATCGGCAACACAGTCATGAAGGCTATCTGGTTAATGTTAGTCGGCGCAATCCTTTGCTATTTCTCTGTGCGTTTTTTGATTAAACAAATAATAGCGCCAATTAAAGAAATTGGGCTGCATTTAGGTAAGCTGGCTGACGGCAATTCCGACATACACATTCAAACTGTTTTCCCTAGCGAACTTAACCAGCTGGCTCACAGCGCTAATCAGTTAGGTGAGCGCTTGAGCCAAACTCAATCTGACATGACGCAAGAAATTGAACAAACTACAGAAGACTTGCGAGAAACTCTCGAAACAATTGAAATTCAGAACGTAGAGCTCGATATAGCGAGGAAGCAGGCTGTTTTGGCAAACCGAACCAAGTCAGAATTTTTAGCCAATATGAGTCATGAAATTAGAACACCACTGAACGGCATTATTGGTTTCACCAACCTCTTACTTAAAAGCAACCTGAACAAACGACAAATAGACCACCTTAGTACAATCAAAAAGTCTTCAGAAATTCTGCTACTAATCATAAATGATATTCTCGACTTCTCAAAAATAGAAGCCGGTAAGCTATTGCTAGAAAAGGGTACCATTGAATTTCGGGAGCTTATCGATGACGTGGTTGCTATGCTTGCACCGACGGCTCACGCCAAGAATCTGGAGTTGGTTCACCTACATTACCAAGACGTCCCCAGGGCCATTATTGGCGATCCTCTGCGCATCAAACAAGTTGTCACCAACCTGGTCAATAATGCAATCAAGTTTACCCAGGCTGGTGAAGTCTTAGTCAGGGTGATGTTAGCCGATGACGAAAATGACCTCAGCCGCGAGTCTGTCAAAGTGTCAGTGACCGATACAGGCGTTGGTTTGTCTCGCGCCCAACAACACTCGATTTTTAACGCCTTTTCCCAAGCTGACGCCACAACTGCGAGAAACTTTGGCGGCACAGGTTTAGGGCTCGCGATATCCAAGAACCTAATTGAGCAAATGGATGGTGAAATTGGCTTTGAGAGTGAGCTTGGCAAAGGCTCTACATTCTGGTTTACCTTACCCATAGAAAAACCAGGCAACGAGCTTGAACAGCTCCCAACCCAAGAGCAGCTAAGAGGCAGCCATATAATATGCTACGAACCCAAAGGGTCCGCCAGACTTGCAATAGAGCATATGTTCAACTCCTGGGGTGTAGACTACCAGTTTGCCGAAAGCAAATTACAACTGATAACCCTGGCAAAAGTTGCTGAGACCCAGAAAGATCATCGCCGACTAACCTTGGTGAGTCTGGATAAAAGCCAGTTAGGCGTCCCTGAATACACCTCGATCATGCAAACCCTTCAATCACTAGGTCAACGAGTTTTGCTCATTACGCCGACCCTAGAAGACTACGATACCGAAGCCATTCAAAGCGCCAGCGCACACTTGGTGAAGCCGCTCACCCGACAGCGTTTTTACAATGAGCTATGCGAACTAAGCATGGAAAACTACACTAAAAAAAGCATCTTGAAAAAGCTCACAACCCCTATTTCAACGCCTATTAAAAAAGATAGACAACCAATTCTTGTCGTGGATGATAATGATATCAACTTATCGTTAGTGGTCTCAATTCTGGAAAGCATGGGGATACAAGCAGAGTCCGCTAATGACGGCTTTGAAGCAATCAGCAAATGTCAGGAGACCTCGTACAAGCTTATTTTTATGGATATTCAGATGCCAGGAATGGATGGTGTTGAAGCGATGAAGCGCATCCGGCAGATTAATCAGCAGTATAAAACAGCAACGATCATTGCACTGACTGCCTACGCCCTTCCCGAAGAACAACAAACCTTTCTCAACCAGGGTTTTCAAACACTTATCACCAAACCAATTGATGAAGAAAAGCTCAGTAAAACAATCACAGAATATCTTCCCGAGCTAGCCAGTGACCTAGGTCAGAAGCAAGCTACTACGTCTATGCCTGCATCGCCCAAAGACAATAGCCCAGTTCACTTACCGGAAACAAATAATACCACCCCAGACCCTCGTCAATCTCAGGCTATTCATTCATCACACACGCCAATTAAAATCATCGATATAGAAGAAGGCGTGAGTTTGTGTAACGGTAACCAAGATCTTGCGGAAACTTTCTTAAAAAAGTTTTTGGAAAGCTTACCAGGTGAAAAAGAACGAATTGAGCAGCTATTCCAAAACAATCAGCTCGAACTACTTGAAGAGTCTGTCCACAAATTACATGGCGCCTGCCATTATTGTGGCGTTCCAAAGTTAAGAAAAACAGTAAAAGATACCGAACATGCTTTAAAAACTTACGAGCGACAGTTGGATACATACATAAATGAGCTTCTCGAAGACATTCAGCGAGTTCTTGATACGGCTAATGAATTGAAGCTAATCCCCTCTTGAGTCACCAGCTAAGCGCTATGCGGATCACACTCTGAAACATAGGCGCTTTTTTAAAAGCCTCGAATTAGATATATTAACTCGGTTAACTCAACCCGAAAGGATTATTAACTTTGGATGCGAGCTATGATCAAGCTCCGAATGTGTAAGTGCATCCAAGTTCAACGATATGGAATACGTTAGAGCTACTAACGTAATTTGCTAAAAAGGTTAATGCAGCTTATGTCCTCACGTCGCTCTCCGCTCCCCAAAACCATTTCGATTATGGTTTTCCTATTTTTGCTAGGCACCCTACAAGCATGCGGACTCCCCGAAGAACAAGGTGGCACTGATGGTAGTTCCAGCGATTTAGATTCTGATAGCGATACCGCACGAGACCCAGATTTAACCCTCGGAAAAACTCTGATAATCAACGCAGAACGACTAGACGGTTCAACAGACCTAAGCCTAGGTCAAATATCCTTAGTTTCACTAAATGCCGACTTCAACGAAACCTCTGACGGCAACCTCCCCACCTGGGACGTAACGAGACTTGAGGACTCCAGCAACATCCAAATGTTTATCGAGTCCGATTACATTGAACAAATTAACCACGTAATAAAAATCCGCTATAGTGACGATGAAATTTATTACGCAGCCATCCCTTACATCCCAATCGCGGTTAATTCTACTGCACAAGTTACCACTAATATTTTTACTCATTACCTACTCAAAAAGGTATTTGATCAAATTCCCGACTCTAGCGCTTTGTTAACTCACCAACCTTGTCTTACCGATAACCCTGTGATTGGCTGTGATAACCAACCTAGAGCTAAGCAAGACTACTTATCAATGATAAATAATGCTGTTGGCGAGTTTAACTTCGAACTTTCCAACAACAATAATATTTCACAGGCAATAGAAACCTTGGAACAACAAGACGAAATTCGTCACTATGTGGAAGCTGCTGCGACAGAGTTAACCAGAGCAACGAGCCCTTTCGCAAAAGGTACAATGCGCGAAGTGACTGGCCTGGGTTTCGATGAAAATGGCGACGTTTTCTCTACACCTCCACCTTTGCCAAAAACTTATAACAGTGCATTTCTTGCCCTCTCTTTAAGCGATATCAACGCAACTAATAGGAGCGTAGAATCCATTGGCTTTGCTGCATCCAATTCAACCATCGTCGAAAACAGGGAGCTAGCCAATGAACTGCCCGCTTACCCCAAATATCAAAGCACCACCTATTTAACGGACTTACGCCGCGAGTCAGCGCTATTTATCGATATCCCTTATGAACGCACAAGCCTAACCGTGAGAGATATTAACGACAGCGATATTGACCGATCTGAGCCAATCAACGCTTATGCTTCAGCCTCTACGCCCGACTCTTTCTTAAGTAGGGAAGGCAACATATTGGAAGCACGTACATTAAGCCCATCTCAACCGGGTGATGTGACTGATACAAAAGATGTCGCGTGGCAATACGAACCTATTTTCGCCAAGCTCTACCAAGTAAACGAATATGAACCAGACTCGGTTTACTCACCTGTCGAGGAAGAGGAAGATATTGATTATGGAAACGAACCAACTTGGCTAACTGGTGGCAACTTTAGCAAAGCCGCGAACTACATTGTCAAAAATCCAAATACTGAAGATGAAGAATTAGGAGACCAGATCGAAGATATCAATCTTTTTTCATGGGAAGTACACGCTCAGCAAACACCTAGCACTTTTTCCACCAGCTTACTTAATGGCAAAAGCTACGGAGTAATATCCTTCTCTCAGAAGCTCAATGATACAGATAAAATAATAGAAATCTTTGGCGAAACAATGATTTGGAATGCATCTGGTAGTTTTTTCAGCCTGGAGCAGCCTATTAATAACCCCCACTATAGAAGCCATACCCTAGCTCGTCTCGCCAACAACAACTCACAGTCATTGACAACGCAAAGAGGAATTATTGAGGACTCACGCAGATTCTTTAGTGAACTGAGCGAAGTATCAGACCCAAGCAGCGAGACAGGCATTTCAGAGGTAAATAGAGGTATATTGAAGCTCGATGGTGGTCTCGAAGCACCTATTGGTCACGCGACAGAAAGCGGAAGTCATTTTGCGTTTTCCTTCAACACCTCTGATACAACTGTGACTACTGATCGTGGGACAGGAATTATTCTCGGCGTTGAGCTAGAGGAAGTAAGCAGCCCAATCTTTCCCGATACCGACGATGTAATACAGTTTACCTATCATATACAAGGTAATAGCATGACTATTTTGGACGAAACAAACAGTCTACAAAATCTGAACGGATCAACTCTGCATATTACCGATAGACTAAATGCAGGTTCAAGCAATGACTGTCATGCCACACTGCAATTATCGAGAATCTACGTTACTCATACCCTGACCAGCAACCCAGAGACGAACTCCCTCAGCTCTCCGAATCAAGACTCTCAAGCGTCGGTAGAAAGTGACACTTGCCGTGTTACCTTTAACGAGATTGAAATTAGCTTTGCTGATGTGTTGGGGCAAGCTTTAACATTAAAGGGATTTATATCAAAATCTGACGACAGCGCGACTCCAGGGAATCTCCTAACTTTATTATGGCTACAGGAAAACAGCATTGGTTTAGTACTTGCTGGCAAAGATCAGATATTAAAACCAGGCTTCGAATAAAGCCTGGTCGAGAGTAAAATGAAAGACGATATAAACGAAAAAAAGCTAACTAGTAAAATCAAATCTGCCTTCAGCTCCCTTTCTCAGGAAGCTATTACTCACGCACTAATTTTGTATTACACCCTACGCGAACCAAACACTCCAGCATGGGTAAAAACGGTTATTCTCGGAACGCTCGGCTACTTCATTAGCCTTATTGACGGGATTCCTGACTTAACCCCCGTTCTTGGCTACACCGATGACATATCTGTAATGGCTGCGGCAATCGCCACGCTGTCTCGATACATCACACCTGAAATCAAAGCGAAAGCTAAACATAAAACTGATGCTTTCTTTCCAGCTAAAAAAACTGATCAAAAGAAGACTTCAACTGAAGCGCCACCCGATAAACCAGAACAGTAAGCATGAGCACTATCCTCCCACCTATTGCCACCACCTTATTTGCACTATACAGCCAGATTAAATAGATAATGCAGCACCATATTTACATGCGTACGCTGTAATCTTGTACTTGTAGGTGTCTCTCGATAAAATTTTACTAAAATACTATGAGGGGTATATATGCTCAGCTTTCTTCCTGGCCCAGTTAAAGGGGCTATTATTCTGATTTTAGTTATTCTGAACACTTTGCTCTGGATGCCTATTTTAGTCGTTGGCGCTCTGCTTAAGATCATCATTCCCATCAATATCGTCAAAAAAATTGTGACTAAAACCCTTATTGCCTGTGCAACAAACTGGGTTTCTATGAACAACTTTTTTATGGCAATGTTTCTGAAGGTTGAGTGGGATTTTACCAGTGTTGAAGGGCTAACAAAAAATGATTGGTACTTTGTAAATTGTAATCATCAATCTTGGTCAGATATTCCAATCACTCAAAAAATCTTGAACCGCAAAATCCCTATGCTTAAGTTCTTCCTTAAAAAAGAACTTATCTGGGTACCGATTATTGGCATCTGCTGGTGGGCTTTGGACTTCCCTTTCATGAAGCGCTCCACTCCAGCACAAATAAAGAAAGATCCATCACTTGCCGGTAAAGATCTGGAAACCACACAAAAGGCTTGTGAGAAGTTTAAAACAACGCCAGTATCAGTATTTAACTTCCTCGAAGGTACTCGTTTCACACCGGAAAAGCATGCGCGCCAAGAGTCCCCATTCACAAACCTGCTAAAGCCTAAAGCGGGTGGAGCAGCTTTTGTTCTAGGCAGTATGGGCTCTCAAATGAATACCATGCTGGATCTTACAATTGTTTACCACGATAAAGATATCGGACCGTGGGATCTCTTCTGTGGTCGTATTTCGAAAGTAACCGTCCATATTAACAAAATAGAAATACCTAAAGAGTTCTTAGGTAAAGACTATAGTAGCGACCCTGAGTTTAAAGCAGCTTTTCAAGCTTGGTTAAATACACTTTGGGAAAATAAAGATCAGCTAATTACGGATATTAAAACACGTAATAATATCAACTAACGGTAGGAATAAATCCGAACTCATATCAGCCCGAAACAATCATCTTGCTTCGGGCTTTTTTGTGCCTCTTAGCCTGACCGGCAGCCCGGCATTTAAAGCATCCATAATTAAGCCCGGACAGGCCGGGCTATATCAAGCATTCATAGCCTAGAGTGTGAGATAAACACCTAGATAGCCAACAACACCTAATACCACAGTATATGGCAAGGCCATAACCACCATCTTGCCATATGATAAACGCACCAATGGCGCTATCGCAGAGGTCAACAAGAACAAGAAGGCCGCCTGACCATTTGGCGTTGCAACACTAGGTAGGTTTGTTCCGGTATTAATCGCTATGGCAAGCTTTTCAAAATGCTCGCGACTAATAGAACCGGCATCAAAGGCACTCTTCACTTCATCGATATAAACAGTCGCAACAAAGACATTATCACTAATCATCGACAGTACTCCATTCGCAATGAAGAACATGCCAGGCTGGGCACTTTCATCAAGCGACAGAACATAGTTAATCACACCCGAAAATAAGTGCAGCTCATGAATTACACCGACAATCGTGAAAAAGACAACGAGTAAAGCTGTAAACGGTAATGCCTCTTCAAACGCTTTACCAATTTGATGCTCTTCATTGATCCCAGTAAAGACAGTTGCAAGAATAATGACTGTTAAACCAATTAGCCCTACCGCAGCCAAATGCAAAGCTAGTGATACGCATAACAGTACTGCCACTGCACCTTGAGCAATCAACTTAGCTTTAAATTCCGGGGTCATTTTAGCCTTCTCTTCCTGATCAAAGTTTTCTAGAATCTTCCGAACCGAGCCTGGAATCTTAGCCCCGTAGTCAAATTTTTTGGTTTTCTCTAACAGAATACAAGTAAGCAAGCCAAAAAACAGAACCGGCATTGTAATCGGTGCCATTTGCAAGAAAAACTCTACGAAGTCCCAACCCAGTTTTTCAGAAATTAGTAGATTCTGAGGCTCACCCACCTGTGTACAGACACCACCCAAGGCAGTCCCTACAGCACCATGCATCATCAAGCTACGTAAGAATGCTCGAAACTGGGCAAGGGCCTGACGATGATCCTCATGAACGTCATCATCATCTCCATGGTCATGATCAATATGATGAAACTTCTTGCCCGACGCGACTTTGTGGTAGACAGAGTAAAAACCGACACAGACACTGATAATGACTGCGGTAACAGTTAAAGCATCGAGAAAAGCTGACAAAACAGCTGAAGCAACACAAAAGACTAAGGACAATTGCGTCTTCGATCGAATACCAAGAATGATTTTGGTAAATACGAAGAGCAGCATACTCTTCATAAAATAAATCCCCGCCACCATGAAGATCAGCAACAGAATAACCTGCAAGTTATTCTCAAGTTCATGATAAACCGTCTCGGGCGACACCATACCTATCAGCACGGCTTCCAGCGCTAGCAAGCCACCCGGCTGCAATGGATAACACTTTAATGCCATCGCCAAGGTAAAAATGAACTGCACTATCAATAGCCATCCCGCAACATAAGGCGCAAGGGTAAACAAGATAGGATTAAAGACTAAAAATGCAATAATTGCGTTCTTGTACCAACTGGGCGTGTTGCCCAAAAAGTTTTTATAAAAAGCCTGCGATAAACTTCTGGCCATTCTAACTTCCTAAATCTCAGGGCTACAAGATTGGTATTTCATAGGGTGCTGAAATACGTCCTAATACGTAGCGAACTGCAACTCACTGAGTCAATGCGGATAATTAACTACTTGATGTAACAGACATAAAAAAGAGGGGTTTCCGCAATAAACACTGTGTCGTGCTTACTGCGGTAACTTTCAGTGCCCGTTTCCGGGGCGGCGGGGATTGTACGCTAAAAAACTAGCAAGTCCTATTCAACTTTAATGAAAAAATAAATATCTACATTGATATCGTTATCATCATCTTTATAACGAACCTGGTATTCAGACTCCCCCACGGCATCAAAGGTCACTAAGCCCGAACTAGAGATGTCAGCAGCCTCACCTGAAAGCGCAGTTCCGATCACCGACCAACTAGTTTCTTCCTCATCAGCCAGATCAACAATCCCTTCATCCCCTTTAGTATCAACGGTATAGAGTTTTAGCTGCGCCTCGCCGTCTTCCAGATCCAGTTCAATAGTGTCATCATCGTTATAGCTGTCATTCCCATACTTTACACGAAGCGATACCACCTCAACCGCTGCCTCTACATCTACCGCAAGTAAGGCTGACTGCAGCTCTCCTGAGCCTCCGGGGTCACAAGTAGCACTCACATTGCTAGACCCTTCAAGCAGTAGTTCAGCCAAGCCAGTGTCGGTATCAGAGAATGCCAGAATTGTTATATCAGAAGACCCCCATTGGACGTTTTCAGTTATATCAACGGGGTCTGAGCCATAATCACCCAGCGCTGAAAATTGACTACTTTCTTCCGCATAGAGCATTTCATCAGCAGAGCTGACGGAAATACTAGTCAGACCTCCCGCCACGACTGAAACTGTCACCCCTTCACTATCAATATCATCCTGGCTTGCTATGATTTGCGCATCATCAATAGACAAACCAGAGAGGACTCCTTTATCTTCTCTCGAGCCATCAGACAGCGCTACATCACCAACATAAATAACCGAGCTATCACTGACACTCCAGCTTACTTTATCCGAAATGTCTGCCTCATCACCGTCACTATATGTTCCCCTTGCAAGCAGTTGTTGCGAGGATGTTTGACATACTGGAAGGCTCGCAGGTTGATTACTGACGGCTATCGAGACCAAGGGTGCATCGGAAGAGCGCAATGCCTTAGTCGCCGAAAGGTCGGCAAGCCGTGCTATTACATCCGCCGTACCGTTAGATTTACCTGTCGCCACACCATTACTATTCACCGATATAATCGAAGAGTCTGAACTCGACCAGCTTACCGAACTTGTAATATCAATCTGGCTGGCACCGCCATCAACATTTCCCAAGGCTGTGAATGTCTCGGTCTCCCCTTCACGCACGCGATCATTCGAGGAAACAATAGAAATAGAGGTCAAATTCTTAGTGTTGACTTCAACGGCTTGAATATAAGTTTGCTCATTACCCACACCACAAGCTGTTAAGACAAAGCTAACTAAAAGTAAAACAGCCCGTGTCATCTTTTTTACTGAACACATATTAAGTCCTTTTTAACTAGAAACTTTGGCGTAAGCCCAAGCTCACACCATCCAGAGAGAGGTGATCCTCATCATAATAACGAAGGCCCTGAATATTGATAAAGGTCTCACTCGAACCCAAACGAAATTCAGCACCACCACCGTAGACAACGCCATGATACAACTCTCTATCTACGGGGCTGGAGGCGCTGCGGGTCATTTCCAGTTCAGACATGCCATAGCCAAGCAAGATAAACAATTTCCCACCGTTCTCAGCCTCTGGAGACTCGAAACGACCCAATATCCCAACCGAAGATACGAGACTCATATCAATACCAATATCGTCTCCCTCAGTGACACCTTGTGCGGCATAAACTTCAAGCCCTACTTGAGGCTCCAAATATAATCCCGCTCTCAGACCAGCTCCAGAGATATCGAACTCCGCTTCGCCACTTTGTTCATTACCAATAGTATTTATCAGGTAGTGGGCATCCAGCCCGGCATAATATTTAGGTTTATCTTCTGCAAAAGCGATACTGCTTAGAGCAAGTAAACATATACTCCCCCCAATGCATTTCTTTAAATTCATTCTCGTCTTCCCTTATCCATACCTTAAATAATGGTTTCCTAGCTTATCAAACTAGCGAGCAATCTTATCCTAATTTTTCGTTAAGCCAGAACAATAAAAATTTATCTACCACTAAGGTGATATTGTTTTTTTGAACTACATTGATACAGGCCCCAATCCTTATCAACTAATGGACGGTAATAAACATGAACCATCAAGAACAAATACAACCTCAATGGAAGCTAATTATCGGCTTCGCGCTAGCTTTGCTGATCACAGTTGGCTCGCTATTATCTGGTAGTGGGGCTATCGGCATATCCGGTAGTATTATCGCGCTTATCCTGGTGACCGCCATCGCATTCATTAACATCCATAACACACAGAACAATCTGGGCGCCCCAATCTCTCAGGTGAAGCATTTAGTCGATGAAATTTCCATGGGGAACTTTTCGAACGCTTCAGAAAATACTGGTGCGAAGAACAATAGCCTAGCCTCCAAGCTACAGGCTTTAGCTTATAGCCAACAGGAAAAACAAAACGAAATAGAGGCTTCTCAAGCCTCCACTCAGCGGATTATCTCTGCCTTAAACGTCTGCAACACCAATGTCATGATGGCCGATGATGACTACAACATTGTCTATATGAATGACTCCGTAAAGGAAATGATGCAAAGTGCTGAAGCAGACTTAAAAGTGGTACTTCCCAACTTTAATGCTCAAGCACTTATGGGAGAGAGTATTGATGTCTTCCATAAAAATCCGGCTCACCAACGGAGTATGCTAGAAGGCTTGCAAACTCAATATAACGGAAAAATCCAAGTTGGCACTCGAACATTCAGTTTGATAGCCACACCAATCTTTGATGATGAACACCAACGACTCGGCACCGTCGTCGAGTGGGATGATCAAACCGCGCAGCTAGCCAAGGAACAGGCTGAAGCTCAGTTGGCAGCAGACAATACGCGAATCAAACTAGCGCTAGATGTGTGTAGCACCAACGTCATGATGGCCGACGCTGAGTTCAATATCATTTATATGAATGAATCAGTACAAGAAATGATGAAAACTGCGGAAAGCGACTTGAAAGCAGAGCTTTCTCGCTTCGACGCCGATAACCTGATTGGCAACAATATCGACATCTTCCATAAGAATCCAGCGCATCAACGCAGCATGCTTGAGAAGCTCACCAGCACTTACCAAACCAACATTACGGTTGGGCCACGCACATTTAACTTAATCGCGACCCCTATTTTTGCTGAAAACAAAGAACGAATCGGTACTGTCGTTGAATGGAATGACCGAACAGAAGCGCTTGCTCAAGAAACAAAAGCCAAACAACTCGCCGAGGAAAATGCAGGCGTTAGACTGGCTCTCGATGTTTGTAATACCAATGTGATGATGGCCGATGCAAATTACAACATCAATTATATGAACAAAGCAGTACAGAATATGATGCGCGTAGCTGAGGCAGACTTACGCAAAGTGCTGCCAAACTTTGATGCCAATAACCTTGTTGGCAACAACATCGATGTTTTCCACAAAAACCCTGCACACCAACGCAGTATGCTTGAGCGTCTGACCAGTACATATCAAACTGAAATTAAGGTCGGTGTACGTACCTTTGGCCTAACTGCGACACCTATATATGGCGAAGACCAAACTCGCTTGGGTACCGTCGTTGAATGGTCAGATAGAACTGATGAGGTTGCGCTAGAAGGTGAAATTAACAGTTTGATAAATGCCGCCAACGATGGAGACCTTCGACAACGAATTGACCTAACAGGTAAAAGCGGCTTCTTCGAAAACCTCAGTAATGGCTTAAACTCACTAATGGACAAGACATCCGAGTTTGTCAGTGAAGTCGGTGTTATTTTTGAAGCAATGTCTGAAGGTGACCTCACAAAGAGCATCGAAAACAATTACAAGGGCGAGTTACTTGCTATCAAAAACAATGCAAATAACAGCGTTACCAAGCTAAGTGAAGTGCTAACACGCATTCAAATCGCATCAGAAACTGTTCGTACCTCATCACAAGAAGTCGCCGAGGGCTCCGATGACTTAAGTCGACGTACCGAGTCGCAAGCCAGCTCACTGGAAGAAACAGCTTCCAGCATGGAGCAGATAACAGCTACCGTAAAACAAACCTCAGAAAACGCCTCCGAATCAAATGCTATGGCAAGCGATGCGAAGCGTAAAGCGGAACAAGGGGGTGAAGTGGTTCAAGGTGCCGTGGGTGCGATGCGTGAGATCATGGAATCTAGCAACAAAATCAACGACATTATTGGCGTGATCGATGAAATTGCCTTCCAAACCAATCTACTCGCTTTGAATGCTGCGGTTGAAGCAGCAAGAGCCGGTGAGCAAGGGCGTGGTTTTGCCGTCGTAGCGGGAGAGGTTCGAACCTTGTCGCAACGTTCTGCTGCCGCGGCGAAGGAAATCAAAGACTTGATTCGTGACAGTGTAAACAAGGTAGAATCTGGCTCAGCCATGGTTAACCAGTCTGGGCAAATGCTCAATGACATCGTCCAGTCAGTTGATCGCGTTGCCAAGATGATCAATGACGTCAACACTGCAGCAATCGAACAAAATAGCGGTATCAGTCAAATCAATCAGGCCGTTGCGCAAATGGACGAAATGACTCAGCAGAACGCGGCTTTGGTTGAGCAAACCTCTGCTGCAAGCCGTTCAATGTCTGAAGAAGCGAGCAACATGAATCGCCTGATTGCCTTCTTCCGCTTAGATGCTTCGCAGAGCTCGCATAGTTCTTCTCCCTCCTTCGCTTCAGCTCCGTCAACACCTGCAGCAAGTTACAGTGCACCAGAGCCCACAGAAGAACCTGTCATCACCTACCAGGCAAGCAGTGCTGCGCAAGAGGATAACGGTGCAGCTTCGTTTTCAGAAGACGATGAGTGGGAAGACTTCTAAAAACACTTGATATCGCTCATACTCAAAAAAGACCGGTATATTTCCGGTCTTTTTTTTCGACTTTAGTAAACTGGATTTACAATTGTAAATATATAGCAATATGGATATTCAACTGCCACTCGAATTACTTCCCAGCTTTTCTGTCTACACACTACTAATCAGCTTATTGCTCAAACCCGGCAAGCCGCCTAGCCTAGGCCTAAGTTTACCCTTA
>NZ_LWFZ01000673.1:0-7133 GCF_001635225.1 Oleiphilus sp. HI0086 | reverse complement strand
CAATAAATTCAATCGTATTTCGTTACTTGTAGCTGTTCGGGCAGGTTAAGGCTTAAAGGCCTTTATTATCCCAAGACACTCGCTTTTGTATTTGTAACATTGCGCGATCTAACAAGAATCCGATAAAACCAATTACAACGACTGCTGCCATAATTCTACTTAGTGAATCTGAACTACCATTCTGGAATTCATCCCAAACGAACTTTCCAAGGCCTGGGTTTTGGGCCAACATTTCTGCGGCGATCAACACCATCCATGCGATACTTAAGGACAAGCGCATTCCGGTAAAGATCATCGGTACTGATGCAGGTAAAACAATTTTCTGAACATGTTTCAGAGCAGGTAATCGCAACACCTTACTTACGTTGACCAAGTTATCATCAATGGATGCAACACCCACTGACGTATTGATCACCATTGGCCATAAGCAGCAAAGTGTTACGGTGATCATCGAAACAATAAAGGACTTGGCTACCAGTGGATCTGACGAGACGTAGAGTGCACTCACCAAGATTGTCACCAAGGGTAACCAAGCCAAAGGAGAAACAGGTTTGAACACCTGAATAATCGGGTTAACAGCCGAGTTCAGTGTTTTATTCAGGCCAATGGCAATGCCTAGGGGAATCGCTATCGCTGCAGCCAATAAGAAGCCAGAAGCGACCGTCTTTAAGCTGGTAAAGATCTGATCGAGGAAAGTTTCTTTCCCGGTATACGCTCTGATTTTAGGCACATAAGATGGATCTTCAGCCACTCGTGCCGCATTTCTTTTCTCTTGCCTTTCGTAGAAGGCTTGCTCTTTAGTCCGCTCGGAAACGTGCTCATCATATAAAGAGACGAACTGCTCCATTACCATCGCGGGACCCGGAAACTGCCCCAAAGAAGTTTTAACACTCTGTGCGGCTGCCGCCCAAATAATGAGAAATACCGCAATACCTGCCATGGGTATTGCCAGAGTCTTCGCTGCCATCGCACCAAACTCTAATACCTTATCCAACCAAACAATTGGTTGTTCTATATCGTCCTTAAGAGATGTCGCCGTTGACATAATCTTCTGCTCCTGCTTAAAGCTACTTCAGTTAACTGACGACTCTCGTTCTAACAAACATTGAGAGCCGATCAAGATAAATCTTTCTTAGACAAACTTCGTTATCAGCAGTCAGACAACAAACCCTGGTTCAGGCCAGCATTTGTCGTCCGACATATGTAATACTCTTTAGATCTTGTCGCCTGATTTCAGACCAATTGAGAACTTCTCGATATACTTGTTTGGTTGTGTACCGTCATAAACAATGTTATCGATAAAGTGCGTTTGTGGGTCACGGTAGCCATCTTCAGTAGAGAAGTCTGGGAAGTCAGCCGCTTTCGCTTTACCTTCTTTGATCAAAGACTGCGCCGCACGTGCATAGATATCAGGACGATATACTTTCTTCGCCAAATCTTTGTACCACTCGTCGCTCTTATCTTCAGAGATCTGACCCCAACGACGCATTTGCGTTAGATACCAGATAGCATCTGAGTAGTATGGGTAAGTCGCGTTATAACGGAAGAATACGTTGAAGTCTGGTACTGAACGCTTATCGCCTTTCTCGTACTCAAAAGTACCCGTCATACTGTTTGCAATAACGTCATAGTCAGCACCAACATAGTTAGGTTGTGACAAGATCTTAACCGCTGCTGGACGGTTAGCATTGTTGTTAGCATCTAACCACATCGCTGCACGAATCATCGCTCGCGTTAAACGAACTGTCGTATTCGGGTATTTCTCAGCAAATTCTTTAGTAATACCAAATACTTTCTCTGGGTTGTCTTTCCAGATCTCGTAATCAGTCACTACTGGCACACCGATACCTTTGAATACGGCCTGCTGGTTCCAAGGCTCACCTACACAGTAGCCATAGATCGTGCCGGCTTCCAAGGTAGACGGCATTTGTGGTGGAGGTGTTACTGATAGCAAGGCATCTGCATCGATCTTACCTGTCGTGTCACCCTTATGAGGCGCGTAGTAGCCAGGGTGAATACCGCCCGCTGCTAACCAGTATCTTAGCTCATAGTTATGAGTCGAAACCGGGAATACCATCCCCATGTTAAAAGGCTTTCCATCTTCCTTGTACTTCTCGACAACTGGCTTCAGCGCATCAGCTTTAATTGGGTGAACAGGTTTTCCATCAGCCATCTTTGGAATATTTGGCTTCATCTGTTCCCAAATATCATTTGAAACGGTGATCGCATTACCATTCAAATCCATTGAGAAAGGCGTAATGATATGAGCTTTAGTTCCATAACCCATCGTCGCTGCAATAGGCTGTCCCGCTAGCATATGTGCACCATCCAAGCGACCGTCAATTACGCCATCAAGCAAGACCTTCCAGTTAGCTTGAGCTTCAATTTTGACGTACAGGCCTTCATCCTCAAAGTAACCGTTTTCATAGGCGACAGCTATTGGCGCCATGTCTGTTAGTTTGATAAAACCGAAAGTTAACTCCTCTTTTTCCGGATAGCCTAATTTCTCTGCATGCGCCGCGCCGCTAGTCATACCAACTGCGACACTTGCGCTGATTACTGTTGTCATCGTTGCCGTTTTTAACGATTTAAACCACTTCATAAAACGCTTCCTTTATATCAATGAATCAATAATAAACTTTCAAAAAATCCAAAAAAAAAGGCGCCCACCGATTAGTCGCCTCTAATGAGACCACTAACTGATGAGCACCTTTGCTCGTTCAAACCTGACCGCGCCATTGCGATCTTGTTTGATGTCTTTCTGATCGCCGTTGATAGAAAGACATTATGTTTTGTTTCATGAACGCCTTGCGTTCGTAGATATACTAGTTAAAGCACAAGCCGTGCCAACTTTTTATCCCTTATATATCAACTACTTGACAATATCACGCAGAAATACGACCCATTTCAGTGCACCAAGCACTTACTAACGACTTGCTTTAGGGCTACTCGACATCACCCAATAAGGAAAACACATCAATAATGCTTTCAGCCACTTTCACAATCGGCTGCCCCTTATCCATCGCCAACTTTCTAAGAGAGGTATATGCCTCATCTTCACTCAGGCCCTTCTGTTTCATCAACAAACCTTTAGCCTTCTCTAAGGTCTTTCTTTCGGCCAATTTGGTTTTTGTCGTGTTTAATTCCTTTATTAAACCTTGCTGCTCATGAAAACGAGCTACTGCGATATTAATAATTGAAGGCAAGCGCTGTGGCTGTATATCATCCACAATAAAAGCACTGACACCGGCCTTCACCACCTTCTGAACCAGCGGCGGCGCATCCTTTTCTGAGAAAACAATGACGGGAAGCGGCATGCGCTCTCGAAGTTCGACCAGTTGCTGTAAAGTGTCTTCGTCGGGCAAGTCCATGCCCACCACAAGAATATCAGGCTGATGCTCCTCTGCTTTCTCCAGCATAAGACAAGCATCTGTGACAGTCTCGATTATCGGATAAGCGTTTTCGCGAAGAGCTCTGCGTAACAACGCAGCTCTTGAATCCAAGGGATCAATTAACAGTGCGCGTTCTTTTTGAGAGAGCCCTGTATTTGAGATAACAGCTCTAGTCATACGACACCACCTTATTCATAAATTCAGACACAACTAAGTATGAAATACTCATTCCCTTCTGGCATAGGTCTGATAAATATTAAATGGTAAAAAATAGAGGGTATAAAAAGGAGCGAGCCTGTCAAAAGTACAGGCTCGCAATCAAGTCCTAGCTAAACCTAGCTAACCTCGATCATTTGAACAGTGCCATCAGGTAATACTTCATGCATATGACCTTTAGGCTCATCCAAGAACTGAACCAGAGCCAAGCAAGCCACCGCAGCACCTGCAATCACCATAAAGAAGGTCGATGCATCAACAAAAGAATAGACCGTCAGGAAGGTCACGCCACCCACGTTGCCATAGGCGCCAACCATACCTGCAATTTGGCCAGTCATACGCCGCTTAACCAGTGGCACCATAGCGAACACTGCACCTTCACCAGACTGAACAAAGAACGAACAAAGCAACACTGCCGCAACAGCCAATGGAATCATCCAGGTGCTATCAACTAGGGACAGAATCAAGTAACCGACCGTCAAACCAGCAATCAGAATAGTTAAGGTTTTCTTACGACCAAACTTATCTGATAAATATCCACCGGTAGGACGCGCCGCCAAATTCATCAATGCAAATGCACCACCCAACAAACCAGCCATAACAGGTGTTAGATCAAAGGTTTCCATGAAGAATGCTGGCAACATTGACACAACAGCTAATTCTGAACCAAAGGTAACGAAATAAGCCCAATCAAGAATAGCCACCTGCTTAAACTTATACTGGTCGTTTTCTGGTAGAGAAGTATGTAAATGTTCTTTGTTCACTTGATAGATTGAGTGCATTTGGAAAGCAAACAGACCAGCGAGCACCCCCCATAAAATGTTTGCTGTTGTTGCCGATAGTAGACTTACACCCGCTGGAGATAGCTTCCATGTCAAAACAGCCAAGGCAATATACATAGGCACATTCATCGCGATATAGAACCAGAAATCACGCTTATTACTTACTTCCAAACCACCCGATTTCTTTGGCTTAAAGTAAGTCGAACCTTTCGGTGTATTACGAACATTTTTGTAAAAGATCATGCTATAAACAAAAGCAACAACACCTGTTGTTGCGATAGCATATCTCCAACCATCATCACCACCATATACGTAAGCTGCTACCGCTGGAAGAGTCCATGCTGCAGCTGCCGAACCGAAGTTACCCCAGCCACCATATACACCTTCTGCTAAGCCAACCGTCTTCGCAGGGAACCATTCTCCCACCATACGAATACCGATAACAAAACCCGCACCAATAAAGCCACACAAGAAACGGAATAAGGCTAACTGCTCATAAGTTTGAGCTAGAGCAAAACCCCAACAAAGAAACGCCGACACCATCAACAACAAGCTATAAACAGCGCGCGGCCCAAACTTATCCACCAACATCCCGACAACAATACGCGCTGGTATAGTAAGTGCAACGTTAAGGATCAATAACGCCTTCCACTGGGCATTACTCATATCAAATGCTGCCATAATGAAAGGCTTCATTGGCGCATGACTGAACCACATCACGAAGGTCAAAAAGAATGCAAACCAGGTAAAGTGCAATATTTGTGTCGGTCGACTGGAAAAATCCAATAACCTTAATCGAGCTTCAGACATGCGGGGTTCCTTAAATAGATTGAATGAAAACTAGGCCACCATAATCAAAAGTCGATCCAACTAAGATTTTTTTCTTTACTTTCAACAAGATAAAAACAGATAATTACACAAACGACTTGCGCACAGACAGATTCCAACATATCCTCCAGCCAAAACGCACCATTCTGAAGCAATAGAAAGACTACCTTTTACTTCTCGCACCATATTACGCTCGCAAAACCTAAGCTATCACATGAAACAGCTTTACCAAGGAGCACACCAACTCATTGTGCACTATTTGAACAACCTGCATACAAACAATCTGCCCAAAAATCCAGCGTAAACCTAGGTACCTCAATCAAGACTTACCAAATTGGTGCCTTCATGACAGTGAAGAGCTACCCTACGCTTGACCCAAAGACCTATAAGAACGCTCAACACTACAATCGATAGTACCTTCCAGTCATTTATCTATGAAACTCTGGGCATAAAAAAACCGGCCTGAGCCGGTTCGGTTTTTTTTCACTCAGATACGCTTACAAATTATCAAGCGCTGAATTAAAGGTATCACTTGGTCTCATCGCCTTAGTCGCTTTCGCCACATCAGGATGGTAGTAACCGCCAATATCGACAGGCTTACCTTGCACAACCGTCATTTCAGCAAGAATAGTCGACTGCTGCTCTTCTAATGTCTTAGCCAGCGCTGCAAAGCGCTCTTTTAGCTCAAGGTTATCATCTTGCGCAGCAAGCGCTTTAGCCCAATACAAGGCCAAGAAGAAGTGGCTACCACGGTTATCCAGCTCACCAGACACTCGTGACGGTGACTTATTTTCTTCCAGGAAGATAGCCGTCGCCTCATCAAGCGTTTTCGCTAGGACTTTTGCTTTCTCATTATCATTCTTAATACCCAGATCTTCCAAAGAAACAGCGATCGCTAAAAACTCACCTAAAGAGTCCCAACGCAAGTGACACTCTTCCAGGAATTGCTGAACATGCTTCGGAGCAGAACCACCAGCACCTGTTTCAAACAGACCACCACCAGCCATTAACGGAACAATAGATAGCATCTTAGCACTGGTACCCAACTCAAGAATCGGGAACAAATCCGTTAGATAATCTCGTAGTACATTACCGGTAACAGAGATCGTGTCACGGCCACGAATCAAGCGCTCCATTGTGAAGCGAATTGCCTGATCCGGCGACATGATACGAATGTCCAAACCATCCGTGTCATGATCCTGTAAGTAGGTGTTCACCTTCTTAATCATTTGCGCATCATGGGCACGCTCAGGATCTAACCAGAATATAGTCGGCATACCCGTTGCTCGAGCACGAGAAACGGCGAGTTTCACCCAGTCCTGAATTGGCGCATCTTTAGTCTGACACATACGCCAGATGTCACCCTTCTCGACATCATGCGAAAGCAAGACCTTACCATCTTCATCAACTACACGAACAGTACCGTCAGCCTCTAACTCGAAAGTCTTGTCGTGAGAACCATATTCTTCAGCTTTTTGAGCCATCAAGCCAACATTTGGAACGGTACCCATTGTCGTTGGGTCAAAGGCATCATGATGCTTACAGAAGTTAATAACTTCCTGATAGATGGTCGCATATGTGCGCTCTGGAATAACCGCTTTAGTGTCTTTCAGTTTACCGTCAGTACCCCACATTTTACCACCAACACGAATCATCGCAGGCATTGACGCATCAACGATGACATCACTTGGTACATGGAGGTTTGAAATACCTTTGTCAGAATCTACCATCGCCATTTCAGGGCGTTCTTCGTAACAGGCACGAATATCTTCTTCAATTATAGAACGCTGAGAGTAAGGAAGATCAGATATTTTCTGGTGAACATTACTCAAACCATTGTTAGGGTTCACACCCAACTCTTCAAACTTCGCCTGATGCTTTTCAAAAAGTTCTTTGAAGTAAACAGTAACCGCAT
>NZ_LWFZ01000672.1:0-4390 GCF_001635225.1 Oleiphilus sp. HI0086 | reverse complement strand
GCTTCGGTAATAAGGCTTCAGCCAATTTCCAAATAAAAGACGCTGGCATGCTACATTCAACCATCGCAGAGATACCCAATTCTTCAGATATTTGCTGCTGAAGCCAGGTGCCCATACCGAAACTTTGAATAATCACCTTTTCCTGATCAAAGATTTTTTTCAGTGGTTCTCGTCTCATTATTTCAGCAATGATGAAAGCGAGGTTTTCAGTGCGATTCGAAGGGTAAAATTTAAGCATTAAATAATCAGTCAGATTTGAGAGTTGCGTGCGAAGAGCTAGCGCTATTTCTTTATTATCGTTGATACGTTAACTGAAATCATCAGGACTTTCACCTGCTTTTCGCGCTTATTTCAACTACGAGTCATCAACTTAATCGGCAAACTTAATGTAAGCTCTCAAGACATGAGCGGAAGTCCTTATTCATTGATATTATTGGATTTTTTGCTAACAAATAAAGTCGACGCCTGCATTGTTTTTTTGTATCATGAGAGTGTTTTTTGAACAGAGTCACATTTAAACCGTGAACAAAAAGCATTGCTTGTTTTCAACATTACAAATGAATATATTTCTTGCTGCGATATAAAAGTATCCAAGAATAATAGTTTTTAAAACATACAAATATAACGTCACCTGGCATGTTTTATTCACCGAATTAAACAGAGTCCAGTTAGGGGCCAAAAGCTTGCACGGTTCTAAAGGAAAGAAAAAACAAATCGGAACATGGTCCAAACTCGTGGCACTGTGCACCAAGTCCATGGGCGGATACTATCGCGCCAATGGCACTGTTGTTCGTGACCTGGCCAGCGATAAGGCGAGTGATGAAGCAGACGAGCCGATCTATGTTGAAACCGATGTTGCTTTTGCCAGCCTCAATGAGCGCACTCATGCTCGAATCAGGCACCAGGAAACCCTAAGACAAGCAAATATTGAAGCAATATTAGCAATTGCTTCCGGTCTACTAGGACAAAAAGTTACGGCTAAATCCGTAGATTCAGATTGGGCAAATATATTCTTTGACTACGCCCAGAATGTTAGTAGCAGCCCAATGCAAAGCCTCTGGGCCAGAGCTCTACTTTGTGAGCTAAAACGACCTCATTCAATCTCCAAGCGTAGCCTGAACTTTCTATACCATTGTGACGCTTGGGAAATTACTGCCTTTAAGAAGGTTTCCAACTATGCCTTTATCGGCCATAACGGTCACCCTTTTGTGTTTCGCGCCAACAACAGCTTAACGAAGGAAGATGATATATTTTCCGAGCTGCGCCTACTATCACACTGCGTCAATGCAGGTATGATTGCAAGAGACCCTAGTGAGCTACTAGTTGGCTACGAGTTTTATTACCGTAAAACGCGACATAGTGTTAGCCACGACTTTACCGCTCCCGGCCAAGGCGTCGGTTTCTATACCCAGGCATTCACCAAAACAGGTAGCGACTTACTCAAAATAATCGGTGGCTTAGACTCAATCCCAAGCAGTAACTTACAAAGAAGAGTCGTCTGGGAATACTTATCTGACTTTATCGATATTGAAGCGGCAACAGCTAATAGCAACAAAAGCAGCACCCTTAAAGAATCTATCGCCGGTTAAATCGCACGCTCCAAAATTATCAAAGAGTTAGTGAAGTACTTAAACTAAGCCCGAAACAAAAAAACCGACAATCAATGTCGGTTTTTTTATGGGTGAGAAAAGGAGCTTAACCCTGATCGCGCCCCTTACCTGCAGCGATACGTAAACGTAGAGCATTCAATTTAATGAAACCTTCAGCATCTTTCTGATCATATGAACCACCGTCATCTTCAAATGTAGCGATACTCTCATCAAACAAGGTTTCTTCAGATTTACGACCGACAACCACAACGTTACCCTTATAAAGCTTAACGCGAACAACACCGTTTACATAATGCTGTGTTTCATCTATCAAGGCTTGAAGCGCTTTACGCTCAGGGGACCACCAGTAACCGTTATAAACCAACTCCGCATACTTAGACATAATACTGTCTTTCAAATGCGCAGACTCTTTATCGAGAGTCAAAGATTCAATCGCACGGTGAGCCTTAAGCATAATCGTGCCCCCTGGCGTTTCATAGCAGCCTCGAGACTTCATACCTACATAGCGGTTTTCAACGATATCCAAACGGCCGACACCATTATCACCACCGACCTTATTCAAGGTCTCAAGCACGGTTGCCGGGCTCATCGCTTCACCATTGATCGCGGTGATATCGCCTTTCTCATATGTCAGTTCGATATAAGTCGGTGTATCTGGAGCGTTCTCAGGAGAAACAGACCAACGCCACATTTCTTCTTCAGGCTCATTCCAAGGATCTTCTAGCATATCGCCTTCATAAGAAATATGTAGCAAGTTTGCATCCATAGAATAAGGAGACTTACCTTTCTTCTTTTCAACTTCGATACCGTGTGTATCACAATAGGCTAACAAGCTTTCACGAGAGTTGAGATCCCATTCTCTCCAAGGTGCAATGACCTGAACACCCGGCTTAAGTGCATAGGCACCTAACTCAAAACGAATCTGGTCATTACCTTTACCGGTCGCACCGTGAGAGATAGCACAAGCACCTGTTTCATTAGCAATTTCGACCATTCGCTTGGCAATTAAAGGACGAGCAATAGACGTACCTAACAGGTACTCGCCTTCATAAATAGTATTTGCTCTGAACATCGGGAAAACATAGTCACGAACAAATTCTTCGCGCACGTCTTCAATATAGATTTCTTTAACACCCAATGCTTCTGCTTTGGAACGTGCAGGTTCAACTTCTTCACCTTGACCAAGGTCAGCTGTGTAGGTAACAACTTCACAGTTGTATGTTTCCTGTAACCATTTAACGATTACAGAGGTGTCTAGACCACCAGAATAAGCCAAGACAACTTTGTTAATTTCTGACATAGAAAGGCTCCAACTATCGAAGATGCAGACAAAACAAGCTGTCACTCTTCAGCCACAAACAGCTAAACGAGTGAAATCCTGTTCCGCTTAATAATATTCATTACGAAAAGGCGGCTATTCTACTTGCTGTTGGGCCACAAATACAAATATTGCCGAGATATTTACTGTATTACGCTTAATCTAGATCGCGAACCAGCCGAACGGTGCTACGTCTATTCAGTTTCTTATTCTTTTTGGTGTTATTTTTAGCCACCGGATAACGCTCACCATGGTAACGTGTACGGATAATATCGGCTTCCAGACCATTATTGATTAAGTAATCCCTAACGGCTTGCGCGCGTGCTTTAGATAAGCGCCGGTTATAAATTCTACGGCCAGTACTGTCTGTGTGACCATCAACATAAATAGCTGTCACACTCGAGTCATTTAAGACATAGAGAACCACCAAATCCAGTGACTTTATATCACGCTCGGTTAGATCTGACTTATCAGATTCAAAATGCACACGCGTTTTCTCGACCTGCCTAAAATTAACCGGCAACAAACCTGCTATACAATCAAGATAGCCATTATAGATTGACTTGAAATTAACACTATTAATTCTAACCCTGATTGAATCATCGCTGTACCAAGCTTTCCGGGTAAAAGTTGGCGTCATGCCTTCTAATAGGCCCTGCATCATATTAGTCGCTTTAGCTCTAGGCACACTTAAAGGCTGATCACTATCTACAACGTCGACATAACCCAGATCCTGAATTACCTTGCCCGGCTTCCAAGATGAAGCCTCAACCACTAACGCCGCTTTACCCGGTTTCATAGGGTTATTATTAGTCATCGTATAGAAGCGCAGGTTCTCTCCTGCTTCATGATAGAAGACACCCTTACCATAATAAGGAATATCATGAACCAGACTGCATTCGAATATAGAGGAAGACAGGTACCACTGACTCTGATCCAGCTCTGCGCTATAGGTTTTGGCATGGGCAAGGCTTGATAAGCAAGCTATCACGACTCCTAACATTAAGCCTCTTACAAAAGTACTACCGCGCTTCAAATCGGACACCTCACAAATTCTCTTACCATAATAAATCGGATCAGCTCTTTTTGTAGCAAGCCCCTAATAAGGTATTTTCCAAGTCACATAAAAACTGAAAACAAAACCTGGCAATTCTTTGCCCTATCATAACCTTGCTCTGATATACTGTCGCTACAACTTGGCCGACTTAGCCACGCAACGGAACAAATAAGGACAAACCGTGCCAAACCAATCTGAAAAATGCAATTCTCACGCCATATCCAATCGCTTTCGGGGCTTTCTTCCAGTCGTGATTGATGTTGAGACCGCTGGCTTTAACGCAAAAACCGACGCTCTACTAGAAATAGCCGCTGTTATTATCAGCATGAAGACCGATGGCGATCTCTACCTAAAAGAAACTGTACATTGCAATGTAGAGCCTTTTAGAGGAGCAAATCTTGAGGC
>NZ_LWFZ01000671.1:0-1132 GCF_001635225.1 Oleiphilus sp. HI0086 | reverse complement strand
TGAAAATTTGCTTCATTTTTATTGTATTAACAGACATGCATCACTTACCTTTTGGCGATTTAATAATAGACAGCGACACGATAAAGTCATCGTGACCCGTAGTCATTATATATAAATATTCCCGCCTTTAAAGCGAAAAGCGACTACTTAAGAAATTAAGCGTTAAAGGTAGTATCTGCGTTAAATCTTGTGGCTAAGCAGCTTGGCTTTTACTAGAATTAGCAAGCGGCATCACGAAACGACGACGCCTTTCAATATAACCGTAAATATGAGAACCCTATGTTTGACTACCAAGCCCCGAAAGACCTACTCCAATCCAAAGTCATTTTAGTTACCGGTGCGGGTGATGGAATCGGCAAGACAGCAGCACTTAGCTTTGCCAAGCATGGAGCAACTGTAATCCTATTAGGGCGAACCGTTTCAAAGCTAGAAAAAGTCTATGACGAAATCGAATCCAAGGGCTACCCAAAACCGGCAATCATTCCAATGAATTTGGAAGGCGCTGTAGAGAAAGACTATATTGACGTTGCTAACTCGATCGATGCTGAATTCACTCATATCGATGGTATTCTCCACAACGCGGCGCAGCTTGGATCCCTTACGAGTATTGAGCAATACGAAGTGTCCGTTTGGAACAAAATGATGCAGGTAAACGTTAATGCCCCTTTTATGCTGACAAAGACACTGTTACCACTACTTAGAAACTCCGAAGATGCCTCTATTATTTTTACCTCATCAAGCGTTGGCAGAAAAGGACGTGCATTTTGGGGGGCTTATTCTGTCAGTAAGTTTGCAAACGAAGGTTTAATGCAGGTACTAGCAGATGAGCTCGACGGCACGGATAAAACTATTAAAGTGAACAGCATCAACCCTGGCGCCACACGCACTAATATGCGAGCCGATGCTTACCCTGCTGAAAACCCCCATAATAACCCAAGCCCCGAACAAATCATGCCCGTTTACCTCTATCTTATGGGTAAGGACAGCGAAAAAGTAACGGGACAAGCTTTTGACGCTCAATCCAATGCAAGATCAAAGGAATAACACAGTGGGCCTATAATTCTTGGTAATCTATTGGTCACCTCACTTTTAGAGACGGCTGCTAAGCTAAAGGAACAGCAACAAAATAAGT
>NZ_LWFZ01000670.1:0-5355 GCF_001635225.1 Oleiphilus sp. HI0086 | reverse complement strand
AAATAAGCACACACACAGAAAAGGAGGGACGTATGTCTTTTAAGGTCATTATACCTGCTCGCTATGCCTCTACCCGTTTGCCGGGTAAACCTCTGTTGGATATTGCCGGAAAGCCGATGATTCAGCGGGTTTATGAGCAAGCTTGCTTATCAGATGCCGAAGAAGTTGTTATTGCGACAGATGATGAGCGTATTGAAAAGGTCGCTTTGGGCTTTGGTTCCAAGGTTGTGATGACTTCTGCTGAGCACCCTTCGGGAACAGACAGGCTGCAGGAAGTAGTTGCCAAACTTGCTTTGGCAGATGATGATATTGTTGTCAATGTTCAAGGTGATGAACCGCTTATTCCGCCAAAGGTGATTAATCAGGTTGCTAAGAACTTGTCATTAGCCCCAGGTGCCGGCATTGCAACTTTGTGTGAGTCGATAGTCAAAGTAGAAGATGTTTTTAATCCGAATGCAGTAAAAGTGGTGTTTGATCTCAATGGTATGGCAAATTATTTTAGTCGTGCCCCGATACCATGGTGTCGTGATCAGTTTTCAGATCCTAAGGCCTTAACGGCGATACCTGATGGCGCTAGCTATTACCGCCATATCGGTATCTATGCCTACCGAGTGGGTTTCTTGAATGCTTATGTGAATTGGCCGCCGAGTATGACTGAAAAGCTTGAAAGTTTAGAGCAATTGAGAGCCTTATCTAACGGTGTTAGCATTCATGTCGAACAAGCTTTGGAGAGCCCTCCTCCAGGGGTCGATACTGAAACAGATCTGCAATATCTTAGAAACCTTTTAGCGGTATGATGTTCTCTTTTTCTTAATTTTTTTAGTCGAGTTGGGAATTATGCATAAGATCCTGTTTGTTTGTTTAGGAAATATCTGTCGCTCACCCACTGCTCAAGGTGTTTTTCAGTCTCGTGTTGATCAGGCTGGTTTAAAGGAGCACTTTTTTGTGGATTCTGCCGGTACAGCGGGTTGGCATGAAGGGAAAGCTCCAGACCCTCGAACACAAAAGCATGCGTTAAGCCGTTCGTATGACTTAAGCCGAATTCAAGGACGTCAGGTGGTTTTCTCTGACTTCGAAGCCTTTGATCATATTATTGCAATGGATAAGGCCAATCTGGAAAACTTGCAAGCCATGTGTCCAGAAGAGTCTCAGCATAAATTAAAGCTGTTTTTAGACTTCAGTGATTGCCCTGAAAGTGAAGTGCCAGATCCTTACTTTGGTGGCACTGCCGGTTTTTCACATGTGCTTGATTTAGCTGAGTCGGCAAGTGAAGGTTTGCTGAATGCTCTGACAGAGGAAGCGCTCGCTTAATGGTTGCATTCCTTGATGAATAAGCGTTTGGGAGCAGATTTAAAGAGCCTGAATACCCTGGCTTTACCTTGTGTTGCTCGCGAAGAACTTTGCTTTGACAATGCTCAAGAGCTTGTGCTCTTTTTGCAGGGTGGAAGCTATGAACTATCAGAGTTGCTTATCCTGGGCGGCGGTTCCAATTTGGTTTTGCCCGAGAGACTAGACAAACTTGTAATACGTTTATTGTTTGACGCAATTCACTATCATGATGACGATACAGATCATGTGATTGTTGTTGTTGAAGCAGGTAGGATCTGGGACGACTTGGTGGCTGGTACTGTAAATCAAGGCTTGGTTGGGCTAGAAAACCTTTCCTATATTCCCGGAACCGTTGGTGCAGCACCCGTTCAGAATATCGGTGCGTACGGCGTGGAACTTTCAGACTCTCTTGTCTCGGTGAAAGCTTTCGACACTAAGACGCTTTCGCTTTGTGAGTTGAGCAATGAGCAGTGCCAGTTCTCATACAGAGACAGCATATTTAAACGCGAGCCTAATCGTTATTGCATCATTAGTATTACACTTCGGCTGACACGTAAACCTTGTTTTAAGCTTGACTATGGTGAGCTGAGGGGCTTTCAGGGGCTCGCGGAAAGCTTAATGGTATCTCAGGTGAGAGAGAAAATTATTGCTGTTCGTAAGGCGAAATTACCTGAACCGAGTGAGCTTCCAAATGCCGGTAGCTTTTTCAAAAACCCGATCGTTACGGCGAAACAAGAAGAGAGCATAAGGAAGAAGTTTCCAGGACTTGTGAGTTATCAGCTTGAGACTGGGGAATTTAAATTGGCGGCAGGCTGGTTGATCGACCAGGCCGGTTGGAAAGGGAAGCGGCAAGGGCCTGTAGGCGTACATGCCAAGCAAGCTCTTGTTCTTGTCAATCACGATGGCGGCAATCAGGCAGATATACTTACCTTGGCGCAAGATATTAGAGCTTCAATTGCTTCAATTTTTTCCGTTGCCTTGGAAGTGGAGCCAAAAATAGTCTCATCCTTGAGTTCATAAGGTTGTAGTTCCTATTTCTGTAGTCGCTGGTCAGTTTCTAGTAAGGTTTTAACTAATCCGGTTAAGCGATCGACCGTTTCTTGATTTACTAATTTCCCTTCTTCGTTGAATGCTTCGTAAGCAGCTCCAATAGCTAGTTGTTGAGGAATAACTAAACTCCCCAAATTTGTCATGACTTCTCTTAGTTGTCCTAGTCCTCTTAAGCCACCTAGGCTGCCTGGGCTGGCAGCAGTTAGTGCGACAGTAAATCTGTTAAATGGTGGTTGATAGACATTGGAGTCACTATTGTCAGGGCGTGATAACCAGTCCAGTGTATTCTTCAGTGCGGCGCTAAATGATCCGTTGTACTCTGGGCTCGCGATTAAAATGCTTGTTGGTGATGAAAATATGCGCCTTAAGTCGTTCAGTGAAGCGGGCGTTTCAGTGTTTTCAATATCTTCATTAAACAACGGCAAAGGGTAGTCTGCTAAGTTAATGTTGATAGCATCGTAGCCAAGCTCTAAAGCTATTTGTTGTGCTTGCTTAGCAACTTTTTGGTTGTAGCTGTTGCTGCGTAGACTTCCAGAAAATGTAATAAGAGTTCTGTCTGAGCTCATGGTATCGGCCTTTCAAGTAAGTGCGTATGAATTGAACTGTCTTTATTAAACCTGATGCAAAACTGCATGAAAATAGGTAGAGTGCATAGTTGGTGTGCATATACGCACAGAGTGGCGAATTTTGTGCGGGTGACGTTAAGCGCAGATATAGATTGTTTGGGGATATGTATGAAAAGCTGGAGTGATATTCAGATAGCCTATCAAGTAGCCAAGTTTGGCACGCTTAGCAAGGCCGCTGAGTCTTTAGGTGTTCATCACAGTACAGTTCTTAGGCACATTGACTCGATTGAAGAGCACTTGGCTTGTAAGTTATTTCATAGGCATTCTCGCGGCTATACGCCGACTGAAGCGGGCGAAATTCTGTTTCAAGATGCTGCAAAAGTCGAAGAACGTCTTGATCGAATGGTCAGTAAAATTAATGGGCTAGACCAGCAGCTAACAGGGCCTTTGGTTCTGACGAGCGTTTCGACCTTGAGTCCCTTGATCATGCCTGTTATCGAGGTATTCAGCAAAGCACACCCTGGTGTGGACATTTCGTTTCAGGCGGATTCGAGAATTTTTAAACTTGAATATGGTGAGGCGCATATTAGTATTCGGCCAGGCGCTCAGCCGCAAGACCCAGATTATGTGGTACAGAAGCTATTGTATACTGAATCGGCTCTTTATGCTAGCGAATCCTACTTGCGTAAGTACGGGAAACTCCAGAGCCTTGAGGATATTACGGGACATCGATTTCTTAATTTTTGCCAGAATATGAATAATATTCCGAGTATTAAGTGGTTAAATGAAATGGTCCCGAAGGAACAGATTAGCTTTAGTGCCAGCGACTACCATATATTAATGGATGCTGCGGAAAATGGTTTGGGTATCGTGGCGATGGATTGTCGAATTGCCGAACTTAAAACTGACCTGCAGCTACTTCTGCCAGCACCTAGTGCATGGCGTTCAACTATATGGTTAGTGACGCATCGTGATGTCCACTTTAGCCCGAAAGTTCAAGCCTTTACGGCACTTATCAAGCAGTGTTTAAAGTGAAAATCAAAAGTCGTCATTGACTCTAAAGCAGTTTCGCCCGTCATATTTTGCTTTATAGACGGCTTTATCTGCACGGGCTAGTAGTGATTGAAAGTCATTCTCGTCCTGATGTAGTTCAGCTACACCGATACTCGCTGTGACTAAGAGTCCAGCTGGCTTAAGTGCTTCTACATCTTTTCGGATTTGGTCCGAGCGCATCGTTGCTTGATCAAGGCTGCAGTTTTCCAGGAGTACCACAAACTCTTCGCCACCAAAACGCACGGCTACAAGATCTTCCTTTCGGTATTGGGTGCGTAGGAATTCACCAAAGGTACTTAAAACCTGGTCGCCAACCGGGTGGCCGTGCTGATCATTAATTTGTTTAAAGTGGTCAATATCAACCATCATTAAGCTTAATGGATGGCCATGACGTTTGGCGCTAGCGACTTTTTGTTCAGCTACGGCTAATAAATAATGCCGGTTATAAAGGCCTGTTAATTGGTCGGTGAGCGCAAGCTCTTCTAACCTTTGGCGCTGTTGCTTCAATGTGATGTGTGTGTTGATGCGCGAGATTGCAATCGCTTCTCTCACTGGTTTACGAATATAGTCGGCGGCGCCTAGCTTAAGGCCTTTTTCTTCATCGTGCGAGTCTTGAAGGCCTGTAACAAAAATAACGGGGATGCCAGCCGTCTCTTCATCTTCTTTTAAGTGCTTGCTGGTTTCAAAGCCATCCATATCAGGCATCATGATATCAAGTAGAATGAGCTCGGGTTGGGGCTCTGTACGAGCGACTTCCAGACATTTTGCTCCAGAAGTAGCGACTTTGACCTGATAAAGATCGCGGAACATGAGAGCGAGAATTTGGACGTTAGCGGGCGCGTCATCAACAATGAGGACGGTTGGCTTTCCTTGTTTCTCGCTCGATATTTGAGGGGCCATTTATTAGGTGCCAGTCTGGTTATGAGGTCTGAATCAGAGCCAATATCTCTTTAAGTGTCGTTGATGCTGCCGTATTGTCAAATAAATTGATTTCTTCAACGAGTTTTATGACCAAATTTTGGATTTCCTGCCTATCGGGGAAGGCTGTTTTAAGGAGGCTTAAACTGTCTGGGTCGATATAATCTGATTGTTCAAGCTTGTTTTGAAGCGTGTTTAGTTGGTTTATAAACTCGTCATTAGAGAGTGTTTCATCTGATTCGTCGCTGGTCGATGCAGTACTTTGGTCGAGTGCTTCAGTAAATGATTGTTCGAGCAAGCTTAACTCTGTTGTGAACTCTACATGAAGTCCTTCAAGTTCGTGCTTATCTACTTGCTCAATAGGTCTTAGAGAAACCTGTTCAATGGCAGCGCAGAGACTTTGGAGCTTGTCGGCGCAAAGTTGCCCGCAGACACCTTT
>NZ_LWFZ01000669.1:0-557 GCF_001635225.1 Oleiphilus sp. HI0086 | reverse complement strand
TACCCAATCAAGCATTGAAGCCATTGCACTGACTCTAGGCTATGATGATGCTTCCAACTTTAACCGTTCATTTAAGCGCTGGTTCGATAGCTCACCATCGCAATTCAGACAAGCTCACAAACAGTCCTTATAAGCCAAGATCTAGTCTTTATTGAATCAAAATGACTACTAGTTGAGCCCAAATAACCTGTTTGCGCTAGTCACGCTCTCGTAGAATGGTTTTCATCAAAAGTGCCCACGCACCTAGATTAAACCCTATAAGAAAAACAAGAGAGCGTATTATGAACACTACCGTTTACCCTCAGCAAACTGGCGCATGGATCCGTAGCAAACGCTACTGGTACTTACTCTCTATCCTTACGCCAATGATTCCTTTAGCCTCCGCTTATGCTGCCGTTGAAACCGGTTATGGCCTTTGGCTTTGGTTTACTGTGGTTTTTCTTTACGGCATGCTACCTCTAGCTGATCACGTATTTGGTGAAGACCGCGCTAATCCAGACGACGAACTCGTTTCACAGCTCAAAGACCAAAGCTATTATGTCAATATTATGTATATT
>NZ_LWFZ01000668.1:0-7787 GCF_001635225.1 Oleiphilus sp. HI0086 | reverse complement strand
GGCACCATCAAAAGCTAAAGGTCTGCTTTCCTGTTTTAAGTAATGTAAGGTTTCGAGGAAAATAGGCTCGATTCTTATGACCGCTATTCACCATTTTTTGATACTGGGATAAAAGTTCGTATCAGTAATATTCAGCCAAAGCTGAGAGAAGTACCAAGGCCTGCTTTTGGCACTTAGCGGACGTCAAGCAGCGCTTGCCAACCAATAGAAGAATTGAACTCAGAAGTAATGGTATTTAATATGCGCCACATAATTATCTGTTTTTAACTCGCCGTTCTTTTCTCTTAGGATGTTGGTCAGCCCTTTGTATTCCAATAAACGTTTTGAGGACCGTTCATAGTGCAGGTAAATCGGGTCCATCACTAGTCCGATTAGCCAGCTTTGCGGCTTAATGGATAGTTGCAAGCGTTCTTCATTAATATCAACAGTCTCTAGTTTGAAACCAATTAACTCAGACCGATCAAGCGACAGGATTTCAAATTTGATCTTCTTTCCCGCTAGCAAGTGCTGCCAATATTTGATGACCAAACGATCAAAGCCTGCATCGGCGACAATGCGCTTGCTGTTATCAATGCTTATCGTTTCATGCTGCAGGTCTTTCTTTTTGATGTGTTCAATCTTTACCTGATTGTCAGTTTTGGTCAGAAGACTTGTTTGATTCGAGCGGAGGTCGATAAAGCTCATGTCGGGTATTAATTTATGCTTCGAGAAATCCAGATCTTTCTTCGCAAAGACCTCTCCGTCTGGCGCCTTGTATTCGACATATGCATTGTCATACTGATTTGATCGATTGAGGTTTATATAGTGGTGCTCTGAGTACAGCAACTCGTCACTGTCTAGCGAATACGCTTTGCCCTCAAACTGAACGACTTTGATATCGCTTGGCGCAGCTTGTAGCTGAGCGCAAAGCGAAGAGAGCACAAAGAAACTGGCAATTGAGAAACTGCTAATAGCTTGCATATTTGCCTCCTTGGGCTGGCAGATCCTCCTTTGGTGAAGAGGGGAAGATTGCAGTACACAGAACTCCGACTACGAACCATTCTAGGATGATGAAAATAAGGGAGGCGTCTGCAAAGTGAAGCGCGCCGAAGTGACGGCCTGCCAGGTATGAAGCGGGTCCGGAAATGCAACATAAGCAGATGAAAAAATATGGCTTGGCTAAAAACCATTGCAGCGACGAAAGCAGTGTGAGCGTAAACGCACACCACATTATGATTAACCACAAGGGAATTATAAAATCGTTGGTTCTTAACTCGGGGTTCGGAAACTGGTAAACGCCTAGATGCATAAGCAAGCTGTCGATCAGAATGCCGATACACGCGATATACAAGAGTTTTAATGAGTTGTGAGTCGATGCGTTTGTTCGAACGAAATGCACTAATAGCAAGGCGAATGCGCAGAGCGCCAGGTACCAATCTGATAAAATTGCCAGAAACCAACAGCTTTGGAATAACACCGCATTGAGGAGCCTATTTAGTTGTTCCCGAGACATTGAGTAGACTCCTTAATGGTGTGGTTGGCTATATCGCTTATCACTGCCTTATATGCGAGACAGGGGCTCGTTTCTATAACCTGGTTTAGCGAATAACATATGAGATACGCCGATAGAGCGCTCTTTGAAACCTCCTGCGCAGTAGCAGAGGTAGAACTCCCACATACGTTTAAATTCTTTGCTATAGCCTAGCTCTGTGATGGTCGCTGAGGCTTTATTAAATGAATCCAACCATGCTAGCAGTGTTCTAGCGTAGTGTTCCGCAAAGTCCTCTTGATAAACGAGTCGTAGGTCGCTGGCCTTCATCGATGAGCTAGTGAGAGCCTGAATTGAAGGAATACAACTACCAGGAAAGATATAACGCTGAATAAAATCGACGTTGCGTTTGGCGTACTCGAAACGCTGGTCTTCAATTGTGATGGCTTGAATCAGCATCGCGCCATTTGGTTTCAACAGTGAGGCGCAAGTCGCGAAAAAGGTGTCATAGTATTGCCAGCCAACCGCTTCGATCATTTCTATTGAAACGAGCTTGTCGAATTGCCCCTCTAGCTCACGATAGTCTTGCTTTAGAAGTGTGATTTTATCGCTTAAGCCTGCTTCGCTGATCCGTGTTTGTGCTAACTCATGTTGTTTATCAGAGATCGTGGTGGTGGTGACTTTGCAGCCATAGTGCTTGGCAGCATAGATGGCGAACCCGCCCCAGCCAGAGCCAATTTCAACCACATGGTCAGATTCAGATAGGTTTAGTTTTTCACAGATAGTCTTAAGCTTGTATTGTGATGCCTCTTCCATGCTTGCCTGTTCGCTAGGGAAGATGCCAGAGGAATACATCATTGTCGGGTCCAGGAAGGTCTTAAATAAATCATTACCCAGGTCGTAATGCGCAGCGATATTTCGCTTGGAGCCTTTTTCGGTATTTTGGTTCCAGAGGTGAAAGGCTTTAGTTAAGGGCCGGGATAGCAGGGCGAAGCCGCCTTCCATTTGATCTAGAATATCACGGTTCTGGACCATGACTTGCACTAGTTTAGTTAGATCCGGTGAGCTCCAGTCTTCTGACATATAGGCTTCTGCCGCGCCTATGCTGCCGCCCGTCATAATATCTAGATAACAATTTTCATCAAGAATATGTAGCTCGGAATAAAGCGGGTCATTGGGAGAAAGTGGTTCTCCGAAGAGTGTACGTGCGCCTGGTTCAACAATGACAATTGTCCCCGTGTGCAGTTTTTGTAGCTGCTTATGTACGAGTTTTCGGGCGACGCTACTTACACTGAATTTTGATTGCTTTTTGGCGTGACTCACTAGGCTTGTGGGACTCATCTCGATGTCTCCTTTACGGGCATTCGTTGTTATCTTATTTGCTTAAGTTAGGGTGATCGTAAAATGGTATGCGCTTTAGCCATAGCTTTAACGCTTGCCAATATATCCCCATGCTTACTCTTACGGTCATAAACGGAAATCGGATCAGTGTGCTGGCTAAATAGTTTGTGAAATCGTATCGCTCCATCACTAACGTGGCGTCAAAGTGCTTTTCGTTTTGTTCGTCGCGCTGGGTGTTATCCATATGCACTCTTAGCCCTTGGTTTGGCTCATCAAAGGTCCAGTGATAGGTCATATCCATAGGGTTGAACGGCGAAACATGAAAAACTTTGGGAAACTCATAGTGGTGATATTTTTGTGCTTTCAGGGCATACGAGCCATACTCTCCCGATTGACCTACGGGTAGCACATAAGCATGCCGTTCACCCCATGGGGTGTTGGTGATTTCAGCCAAAATAGAAACCAGCTTGTTAGCTTTGTCAAAACAGTAGTAGAAGGTGACAGGGTTAAAGACTGCATTGAAATAGCGGGCGTGGCACAGCATTCTGACGTGTTCAATTTCCGGCGCAGATAAACCTTGTTCGGTGAGATTGTTCGTCACTTTGTTAATGACGGCTTGTTTTAAATCGCCCGATTCGGGTGAGTAATAATCATCGCGACGAAACGAGACAATATTGAACTTTTCGAGTGAACAGTACCACTTCGATTTACACAGCGATTCTAACTCGTCTAAGTCAAGATAGAGCATAAACAAGGGGTAGCGAAACTGGTGTTTCTTGGGCAAAAAACGACGATGCCGTATCGATCCTCTATATATTGAGCTGTGCTTTATTTTGCTCACTAGAGTGTTTCTCCGAAAGCCTCTGCGACGCGAAGTCCGCTATTGACCCCATCTTCATGAAAGCCGTTGAACCAATAGGCACCACAATAGTGTGTGCGTCCATGACCAGACTCAGGGTTACCACTTATTTCATGATGACGCGCCTGTGCTTTGACGCCGTCTTGGCTAAAGACCGGGTGGCTGTAGTTGAACGTGCGAATGATCTTGCTGGGGTCTATTTCATTGGTCCTGTTTAGAGTAACTAGAAATGTTTCGGGAGCGTCGTCGAAGTTCTGCAGGATGTTCATGTTGTAAGTCACCATGGCACAATCATTAGCGCGCTGAGGAATATGATAATTCCAAGCCGCCCAGGCCAGTTTTTTCTTAGGCATGAGGCGAGTATCTGTATGCAGAGTGACGCTGTTGTCCTGATAGGGGATTGCGCCAAGAATCTCGCTCTCTTTTTCAGACACATCGCCGAGTAGCCGTAAGGCTTGATCGCTATGGCAGGCAAAGATGACCTGATCAAAGGTCTGCACAGAATGGTCGCTAAAGGTAATGGCCGCCTCGCTAGGGCTTCGTGTTACCTTTATGATATTGCTGTTAAGGTGAATGTTGTCTTTAAAACGCTGTGTAATCGGTGCTATGTAAGACTCTGAACCATTCGTTAGTACCCTCCACTGCGGTCGATCATCGACACTTAACATGCCGTGATTCTTAAAAAACTGAATAAAGAATTTTAAGGGAAACGATAGCATTACATCGACAGATGCAGACCAGATAGCCGCTCCCATTGGAACAATATAATAGTTTTTAAACGCGTCGGAATAGCCATTTTGTTCAATGAATTCACCTAGGCTTTGCTCAGTGTCGAGTGTACCCGCTTCCAAGCTCTCAACCGTTTGTTTGTTGAATTTAAGGATGTCGCTTATCATCCTCAGAAACTTAGGGCGGAACAGGTTACTTCGTTGCGCGAATAAGCTGTTTAGGTTGGTGCCATTGTATTCAAGGTCAGTGTTTTCACATCGTACACTGAAGCTCATGTCTGAATCTTCGCTTGTAACGCCTAGCTGGTCCATTAGTTTGATGAAGTTAGGGTAGGTCCAGTCATTAAAAACGATAAAACCTGTATTCACCGGGTAGCTTTTGCCTTGGCATTGTACGTGTTCGGTGTGGGTATGGCCGCCAATATAGTCGTTCGATTCGAATAAGCTAACGTCATGACGCTTACTCAAAAGATAGGCAGACGTCAGGCCCGCGATGCCTGATCCGATGACCGCAATGCGTTGGTTTGTAAGGTGCTGGTGAGAAGGGTTCTGATTCATTGCTGGTGATCCTGAGGGTTTGTCGTCGCGATTGACTGAGTTGTTCTTGTAGAAGAATCGGCCTGAGATGCATTGCGCGATAACTTGGCAAGTAAAGAAAAGCGAAGATGATCAGGTAACAAAGAGATCAGCTTCAGTGTTCGAGTAAATCGTTGCGGAAAATGTATGTCGAAAATGCCTCTTTCAAGTCCGGAAATAATTCGACTGGCAGCTTCTTCGGGTTCCATGAGTAGTGGCATTGGAAAATCATTGAGATCGGTTAAAGGTGTTTTGACAAACCCCGGACTCACTAGATGAACGTCAATGCCTTCTTGCTGTAAATCTATTTTTAAGCACTCGGTAAAATATCGTAGTGCCGCTTTTGAAGCGCCGTAGACATGTGCTCTGGGAAGCGCTTGATAGGTGACGCTGCTCGACATCACGACCAGTTTTGGCGTTTTTCCTTGTTTGGCGGATTCGCGCAACAGGGGCAGCGCTGCATTGATGGTCGAAACAGCGGCCGTGAAATTGGTGTCCATCACGCGTTTGATACTGCTCATATCAATTTCGTCTGAATCGATATACTCACACGTACCCGCGTTCACGACGACCATATCAATCGACGGATAAGTGCTTTGCAGCTTTTCTACGACGGCTTGGCAAGCACTATCATTGGTGATATCTAGCGTTTGTGGCTCGCACTTTGATGGTGTCTGTCCGCACAACGCGTCTAGTTTATCTTCTGAGCGAGCGCTTGTTATGATTGATTTATCAAACTTCGCCAAGGCGGTGACGAGCGCTTTTCCAATCCCGGTGCTAGCACCAATTACCCAAATACGTTCAATATCATTCAGCATTGTCGGCTCCTGCTACTTCATAAAATATTTTAGAGTTTGGATAAGTTTCCCCATGACCGGTATGTGCTCATAGAGCAATTGCCCGCCATCAAAGTAGTCTCTGTGGTAGTACACTTTGTCGTTGAAACGTATTAGGCTTGCCCCTTCAATCGTGATTATTCTGCCTTTATTTAGCTTCGGGTGAGCATATTTCATGGTCCAATTTAACATGGCATCATTGTCTTTAACCCACTGGTCATGGAAGGTGAACTGGCAGGAAAGTAAGTTCTGATACAGTGACGCGCAGTACCCTTGAAAGTTAGCTACGCCTTCTATCCGATGAAAGCTATCTTCGAATAATACGTCTGGTTCGTAGACTGCTTCAATGATTCCACTATCGCAGTTATTCGCATCGAGCGTGTGGAAGAGGTGCTTGAATCGCTCTACAACATTAGCGGGTGTTTCTGACTTTATAACGACGACTGACATGATGATTGTGCCTTTTTAAGTATGAACGTTTATGCTTGAACGTTTTTGTCTACCTTCTTCTAGGATACGAGAAGGCACAGGGTTCAGATCAGAAATAATTCTAAAAAAGCTCAATAGACGCAGTATCAAGTAAGAAATATCAATCTCCCACCAGTAGAAACCCTGCCTTGCAGAGACGGCAAAGCGGTGATGATTGTTGTGCCAGCCTTCTCCCAGGGTAAGCAGTGCAAGGAAAGCATTATTCCGACTTTGGTCTTTTGTCTCAAAGCGCCTTGATCCCCATACGTGACCAAGAGAGTTAATGGTGAAGGTGGCGTGAAACAAAAATACTGTAGAGATAAAGAAGCCCCAAACCAGAATTTGTAAACCATTAACGCCTGAGTTTGGTAAAGCATAAGCCAAGTATTCACCCAGCATGTACATGCCGATTGCGAAGAGAACGGGCACTAGGCTATCAAAGCGATTTAGAAAGCGGAGTTCAGGGAACTTCGCTAGGTCTTTTATGACACTGTAATCGGTTTTAAACCCTTCATCGCTCATGAACCATCCGACGTGACTCCACCAAAAACCATGAGCAATGGGAGAGTGTAAGTCTGACTCTTCATCTGAGTGCTTATGATGATTCCGGTGATGAGCGGCCCACCAAAGCGGGCCTCTTTGAGACGCTGAATTGCCTAGCACGGCAAAACAAAACTGCCAAAAGCGGTTGGCCTTGTAACTCTTGTGAGAAAAAAAGCGGTGATAAAACGCGGTGACCGCAAACATCCTTAGCCAAAAAGCGGCTAAACAGATCGCAATGGCGACGGGGCTCCAGCCTGTCCAGATGACACCTAGGCAGCCTAAGTGGACGGCAATAAATGGCATGCAACGCATCCAGTTTACGGTGTTGGTAGCGTGCTCCCTTTTGGGGTCAGGTGAGTAAGACTCAGAGTCAAACCAGCTAATAAGGTTACCTATTAGCCTTGTTGAGTGACCCGCTTTAGTCTTACTGCTCGGTGTATCGTTCATGAGTAATAGTCCAAAAGAGGAAGCTGTTCAGTATCAGCTTGTTTGTGAAGCGATTTAAATGCCGCTTTCGTTTGTGACGTTGCCAGGGCGTGTTCGACTATTTCTGCGGGGTAAGCGCATGCAGCTCTCTGTTCTTTAGTTGGTTGGTGTATTGACTTGCTATCCAAGGTTTGTAGTTCAGGAACATAGCGTCTTATAAACTGTCCTTGGGGGTCAAAGCGTTCAGACTGGCGTGTGGGGTTAAAAATTCTGAAGTAGGGAACCGCGTCGACGCCTGTCGAGGCTGACCATTGCCATCCACCATTGTTGGACGCCAAATCACCATCGACTAGCATTTCCATAAAGTACGCTTCACCGAGTCGCCAATCAATTAATAAGTGCTTTGTTAAAAACATCGCGGTAATCATGCGTAGTCGATTGTGCATCCAGGCTTTTTCTTTTAATTGGCGCATGGCAGCATCAACGATGGGGTAGCCTGTTTTTCCAGCCTTCCATTGTTCAAACAAACGATGGTCTTTACG
>NZ_LWFZ01000667.1:0-4627 GCF_001635225.1 Oleiphilus sp. HI0086 | reverse complement strand
TTCTGCTTGCTCCAGAGTTTCGGCAACGATTACGCCTTTGCCAGCCGCTAAACCGTCGGCTTTAACAACAATCGGGGCACCTTTTTCTTTCAAGTATGCTAAGGCAGGTTCTACTTCCGTAAAATTCTGGTAGTCGGCAGTAGGTATGTTGTGGCGAGCTAAGAAATCTTTAGTGAAAGCTTTAGAGCCTTCTAATTGAGCCGCACCTTTTGAAGGGCCAAAGCAGCGAAGGCCTTCTGCTTCAAAATGGTCAACAACGCCGTCAACTAAAGGCGCTTCTGGGCCGATAATGGTAAGTGCGACTTGATTCTCTTTGGCAAAATCAGACAGCGCTTGAAAGTTCATAACGTCAATGTCGACATTGCTTAATTTGCTGTCTGATGCGGTACCAGCATTTCCTGGTGCAACAAAAACTGTTTCGACGTCTTTATTTTGTGCAGCTTTCCAGGCAAGAGCATGTTCTCTGCCGCCGCTGCCAATGATAAGAATATTCATAGCGTAACCCGATCTAATAATAACTTAATAGCCAGGCGGCTTACGGAGTCGCCTGGAGATGGAAATGGGCGCAAGGATACCTTATTCGAGAGGAGATATAAAAAATAATTGTTCGTAAAATGGGCAAGAGTGGTTTTACGAACAACCAACTCTTATGAATGCTAAGCAGAGTTTGCAAGTTGGGCCAGCTTCTCTCTAGCTTGGTCGCGAATCGGCACAGCCTTATGTTCTTTGTTGTCCATTAATACAAAAGTATTGCTGGCATCTGCGATAATCGTGTTGCTACCTTCCAAGTAGATAGTTTGATCTATTTTACAGCTGGTATTACCTATGCGCATTACCTTGGTATGGATCTCGAGCTGATCATTGAAGAGGCATGGGTGACGATAGTTTATATTGCTATTTACCAAGGTCAGTGTCAGATCAAGCTGTGAGAAAAACTCTATGGCATTGAAGTTTTCAAACAATACCCAGCGAGCTTCTTCGAAAAAGCGGGTATAGCCGTTGTTGTTGAGGTGGCCGTGTTGGTCGAGGTGATAGCCCCTTACTTTAATGCGTACGTAATCTGACACTGTTGTTGCTCCATTAATGATAGAAGTCCGTGGAAGCCTTCGGGCGTCCGATTAATAGGTAAAAATAGTCTAGCGTATATTATTAGGTAGTGCTAACTAGAGGCAGAAGAGTAGATGTATAGCAGGAAGAGTACCGTGCACCAAGTCTCAAACAGAGGCGGGTGCACGGTCATACAGAGCTTATTTGCTTAGTGTCGGAAGTGACGCATTCCGGTAAATACCATTACCAAACCGTGCTCATCAGCTGCATCAATGACTTCTTGATCACGCATTGAACCGCCTGGCTGGATGACACAACTAACGCCGGCATTTGCGGCATTGTCTATGCCGTCTCTGAATGGGAAGAAGGCATCTGAAGCCATCATAGAGCCTTTCACGGCAAGTCCGGCATGCTCAGCTTTGATTGCTGCGATGCGTGCTGAATTGACACGGCTCATTTGCCCGGCACCAATACCGATAGTTTGAGCGCTCTTGCCGTAAACAATCGCATTGGACTTAACCATTTTAGCAACTTTCCAGGTGAATAAGAGGTCATCAATTTCTTCGTCTGTTGGCTGGCGCTTGGAGACAACAGTCAAATCTTCCTTACTGATCATGCCTAAGTCACGATCTTGCACCAGTAAGCCGCCATTGACGCGCTTATAATCGAAAGATGCTGCGCTGTCAGAAAATGCACCGCACTCTAGGAGGCGGACATTTTTCTTAGCGGCTACGGCTTCTTTCGCTTCGGCGCTAACGCTCGGAGCAATAATAACTTCAACAAACTGTCGGTCGACGATAGTTGTCGCGGTTTCCGCATCAAGCTCACGGTTAAAGGCGATGATACCGCCAAAAGCAGATTCAGGGTCCGTTGCATAAGCTTTTTCATAAGCCTCTAGAATAGAGCCGGCTTCTGATACGCCACAAGGGTTTGCGTGCTTGACGATGACACATGCAGGTTCGTCAAATAGCTTTACGGTCTCAAGTGCTGCATCGGTGTCGGCGATATTGTTGAACGAAAGCTCTTTTCCTTGAAGCTGTTTAGCGCCAGAGATTGAATCGGCTGGTGCATTCTTTTCAACATAAAACGCGCTGTTCTGGTGAGGGTTTTCACCATAGCGAAGTTCTTGAGTTTTGTTCATTTGAACGTTAAATGTTCTTGGGAACTCTTTGCTGCCACCTGGAACCAATCGGCCAAAGTAGTTGGCAATCGCGCCGTCGTAGGCAGCTGTATGTTCGTAAGCTTTAATCGCTAGGTCAAAACGTGTTTCCAAACTTGTGCAGGCATCGTTCTCACGCATTTGATCAAGAATGTTCTGGTAGTCGCTCGCATTAACAACGATATTTACGTGTGCATGGTTTTTAGCAGCAGCACGTACCATCGTTGGTCCGCCGATATCAATGTTTTCTACAGCGTCTTCTAGGCTGCAGTCTTCCTTTGCGACAGTTTGTTCAAAAGGGTAGAGGTTAACGACAACCATGTCGATAGCCTTGATCTCATGAGCTTGCATTACTTCGTCATCCTGACCTCTGCGCCCTAAAATTCCGCCGTGAACTTTAGGGTGAAGTGTTTTGACTCGACCGTCCATCATTTCGGGAAAACCGGTATAGTCAGAAACTTCGACAGCAGGAATGCTGTTAGACTGTAGTAATTTGTAGGTTCCGCCCGTTGAAAGTATTTCAACGCCCATATCGTTTAGGGCAGAGGCGAATTCAACGATGCCCGTTTTGTCTGAAACGCTGATTAGCGCTCTTTTCACCTGGACCAGATCGTTAGTATTGCTCATGTTTATTCCAAACCTGTATAAGAAAAATAAAAAACTCTGACTTAAAGTAGACCGTACTGCTTAAGCTTCTTGCGTAAGGTTCCTCTGTTTAAACCAAGTAGAACAGAAGCTTTGGTTTGATTGTTGCGCGTATATTTTAGTACTTGTTCAAGTAGAGGTGCTTCTACTTCTGAGAGAACTAGTTGATAAACATCTGTGACTGGAGCACCGTCAAGTTGTTCAAAGTAGTTGCTCAGCGTCTTCTCAACGCAATCCCTTAAAGTGGCAGCGTTTTCAATTTGAGTTTGACTGGTGTAGGTTTGTTCTTCTTGTTTGTCTGCAGCAAGCGCTTCTATAGTCATGCGGCTATTTCCCCGTTATTGATTTGATTGTTGATTTGCTTTTCGAACTCCGTGCGCACAGCCTCAAGCTGAGCTTCCGGTGTTTCAATTTTATTAAAAAATTGTCTAAATTCTTGGTGATTCGGTCTTGCCTTCAGATACCAGCCGACGTGTTTGCGAGCGATGCGATGACCCATTTTCTCACCATAGAACTGATGTAGTTCTTCTAGGTGATGAAGGATGATATCGCGAACGGTGGCCAACGGTCTTTCTTCACGCTTGGTACCGTGCTTAAGGTAGTGGTTGATATCATCAAAAATCCAAGGGCAGCCTTGTGCAGCTCGACCTATTAGCAGACCGTCAACTCCTGTTTGCTTCAATACCTGTTCTGCTTTCTCGGGCGAATCAATATCGCCGTTAGCAAGAACGGGTATGCTTATCGCCTCTTTTACTTGAGCGATGGTGTCGTATTCAGCTTGTCCTTGGTAAGCGCAAGCTCGAGTTCGGCCGTGAATGGCGAGAGCTGCAATACCGCTTTGCTCTGCCATTTTAGCGATCGTTAATGCATTTCGAGAGTTTTTATCCCAGCCAGTGCGTATTTTTAGCGTCACCGGAATGTCGACAGCCCCAACCACTGCACTTAGGATTTCCTTTACCAGGTCTTCGTCTCTCATCAGTGCAGAGCCTGCTGCTTTGTTACAAACTTTCTTGGCCGGGCAGCCCATATTGATGTCTATGATCTGTGCGCCTCGCTCCTGATTAAGCTCTGCCGCTGTTGCTAGCATTTCTGGATCGCCGCCAGCAATTTGTACAGATATAGGGTCACTCTCACCGGTATGGTCGAGACGATGCATTGACTTGCGTGTTTTCCAAAAACTTGGGTCGGCGATTACCATTTCCGAAACAGCCATAGCTGCGCCGTTGTTCCGGCATAACTGTCGAAAAGGTCTGTCTGTCACGCCAGCCATGGGCGCTAAGATCAATCGATTATCTAATTGATAGGGGCCGATTTTGAGCAAGTCGTTTCTCTGTCAGGTTCAAGGGTGGCTAATTTTGGGGGGGCTAATCATACCCTCTGAGGCAAGGGTGTAAAAGCAAAAAAGGTGGCTTTTTTTGGTTATATTTTGCTCTTATTGGTTGACAATTGATCTATGTCTTGTTCCTTGGAGCTTAGGGTTGAGGGGAGAAAAACTTTAGAGAGTAGTTAACCGCTTCTTTTCCTGGGTCAACGATTTCGAGTGAAATATGAATTGGCTGCTGACTTGGCATTTCGTGCCAGCTGGCTAGATCGCCAGACAAATACTCTTTCGCTTGGAATAAGCGTTGGGCAACGATATTTTTGTTTATGTCTGAAAAATAAAGAGCTAAGTCGGGGAACGCTTGATTGAAAGCAGCTTCATTCACTATCACGGTGTCGATTATGAGGGACTTGCGTTGAGTGGGGTGACTTCTGACAACGAGGTTGTTGCTTTTA
>NZ_LWFZ01000666.1:0-7807 GCF_001635225.1 Oleiphilus sp. HI0086 | reverse complement strand
AGGCAAACTCAAGCTGGCGCATCATCATCATGCCACTTTGAAAGTGTTTCGCTGCTAGCATCTTATCCAACATATCCTTCGGCAGCGCTTCTCCTGTTTGGTAGTGACGACTGATCATAGCTATCGATTCTTCCTGCCAGCACCAGTTTTCCAAAAACTGACTTGGCAGTTCAACCACATCCCAAGGCACCCCAGAAATACCTGATACCCCAGCAACATCGACTTTGGTTAACATATGGTGCAAACCATGTCCGAACTCATGGAACAGTGTCGTCACTTCATTGTGAGTTAACAAGCTATCTGCCAGATTACCGCTCTCATCCGCAACAGGCGGTGTAAAGTTACACGCCAAGAAAGCTACCGGCATTTGCACAGAGCCATCGGCCAAACGTCTGCGTGCACGACAGTCTGCCATCCAGGCGCCACCACGTTTGTCTTTTCGGGCATAGATATCCAGATAGAAACCAGCTACTTCTTCACCCTCGCTATAAATGCTGTAATAGCGAGCATCTTGGTGGAAGGTTTTCACCTCAGGGCGCTCTTTGACTTCAATGCCAAACAGTTTCTGAACCACATCAAACATGCCTTGCAGAACCACTGGTGCTGGGAAGTATGGCTTTAACGCTTCTTGCGAAATATCAAAACGAGCCTGTCGAAGCTTTTCGGAATAATAGCCCACATCCCAGGGATTCAGTTCAGCCACACCGAACTCTTCTTTCATATAGGCTTTAAGCTCTTCTACTTCATTTTTTGCGTAATCAATAGCCTTGCCTGCAAGCTGCTCTAAAAACTCAATCACTTCATCTGGCGTGTCTGCCATTTTAGTCGCTAAGGAGCGCTCGGCATGATTGTCAAACGACAGCAACTTAGCAAGCGCCTGACGGCAACTGAGTATGCGTTGGATATTATTACTATTATCCCACTTACCCGCATCAGGTCCTTGGTCGGAAGCGCGAGTCAAATAAGCCTGATATAGCTGCTCACGGATATTGGCATCATCGCAGTAAGTCATAACCGGCAAATAACTAGGAATATCCAGGGTAATCAGATAACCCTTTTCATGTCCCTTGGCTTTTGCCTGGCTTTCGAGCAGTTGTAGTGCACTTTCTGGCAGACCTGCAAGTGAATCAACGTCTTCAAAATAGAGCGTCCAAGACTGTGTCGCATCCAAGACATTTTCCGAAAAGCTGTTGGTCAGCTCTGACATCTCCTTCTTCAATGCCGAGTAGGCTTCTTTTTCATCATCTTCCAACGCCACTCCCGACAACTTGAAGCCACGAAGAGTATGTTTGATTGACTGCTTTTGAGCTTGGCTCAGCCCAGCGTATTCATCGCTATCAGCCAAGGCCTGATAAGCTAAAAACAAGTCCTTATTCTGCCCCATTTCTGTACCGTATTCTGTCAATTTAGCGATAAGGCGCTTGTAGATTTCTCTCAACTCATCGGAATTTAGCACTGAGTTATAATGGGAAATAACCGACCAAACATTATTCAAGCGATCGTCAGCACTTTCTAAAGGATACGCAAAATCTTGCCAAGAATATTGTTTATCAGTTACAAGCTTTTCGACTAAAGCTCTGTTGTCTGCAAGCACCTTATCTAATGCGGGCTCAAAGTGCTCTAATGTAATCTGCTCAAACAGTGGCAGTGGCGAATCAGCTAACAATGGGTTCATTAATTTTAACTCTATCTATTTGGTATATTTTTAAGGCAAGCGAGCTAAGCAGCTTGGAACAATTTATTCTTTATGGGGGCATTGATGATTTTTTAAAGCCCTTAGTCTCACTATAGCAACTTGCTCGCATAGCGCTAGATACTGGTGAAGATCACTAATTTTCGGTATTCTCTGCCCTCAAGTTGAACCGAAAAAACACTTAGGTCGCAACGACGTCAATAACACCGCCAGATGTATCACAAGAGGATCAGCCTATGAGCTGCGTGAGAAACTATCTCGACTTTTCCCCCAAACTAGACTCATCAGTTTTCGTCGACCCAACAGCCATTGTTATTGGTGATGTTGAAATCGGAGCCGATAGCTCTATCTGGCCTTTAGTCGCGATTCGCGGTGATATGCACAAAATTCGAATTGGTGAACGCAGCAGTATTCAGGATGGCTCTGTGTTACACATCACACATGCTGGCCCCTATAATCCAGACGGTTTTCCACTCACCATTGGCTCTGACGTTACCGTTGGTCATAAAGCTCTGCTACACGGCTGCACAGTAAAAGATCGAGTATTAGTAGGCATGGGGGCGATTGTTATGGACGGCGCGGTGATAGAAGAAGAGGTCATTCTCGCTGCAGGTAGCGTTGTCCCGCCAGGCAAGGTTCTGGAGTCCGGCCATATGTATCGTGGCAGCCCAGCAAAAAAGATCCGCCCCATTAGTGACAAGGAAAAAACCTTTTTCAAGTACACTGCAAGCAATTACGTCAAACTGAAAAACCAGCATATGGATGACCTTTCAAAACAAGGTTTGGATACTCGTCCAGACTCTCTTAAGAATCAGGATAAGTAGATGGCAATTCAGTGGTTCCCGGGTCATATGCACAAGGCCCGCAAAGAAATTAAGAAAGTCATGTCTCAAATAGATGTGGTGATAGAAATACTGGACGCTCGGATTCCATTCAGCAGCTCCAACCCAATGATTCGCCAGCTTAAGGAAGATAAACCCTGCATTAAGATTCTCAACAAGTCTGATTTAGCTGATCCAGACGTAGTCAAAGCTTGGCAAGAACACTTCGAAAAAGATGCACAAGTTAAAACCTTGGCAATTAGTGCTAATACCCTTAGCAATAAAGGCGCTATCGCCAACTTATGTCGAAAACTCGCACCACATCGTCAAGATTCAGATAAGCCCATAAATGCCATGATTATGGGCATTCCCAATGTCGGTAAATCTACCCTGATTAATTCCATCGCCGGCCGAGCTATTGCAAAAGTTGGCAACGAACCTGCGGTGACAAAGCGCCAGCAAAAGATAAACCTTGATAACGGCATCGTTCTCTCGGACACCCCTGGCGTACTCTGGCCAAAACTCGAACCCGAAACCTGTGGTTATCGTTTAGCGGCAACAGGCGCGGTTAAAGACACCGCAATGGAATATGAATCCGTCGCTATTTTTGCCCTGGAGCATTTGGCAAACCATTACCCAGAAGCCTTGGCAACTCGCTTCAAGCTCGACTTCTCTACCTTTGATCTTCAGCAAGATAAGCTGGAGTTATTAAAACTTATCGGTAGTAAACGGGGCTGCCTAAGGGCGGGTGGTATTGTCGACTTATATCAAGCCGCAACTATTGTTCTAAATGAATTACGTTCAGGCAAGCTAGGCCAGATTTGCCTCGAGACTCCAGAAATGATGGAACGAGAACTTGCTGAGTTCCGCGCCATGATTGAAGCCAAGCGCCAGGCTGAAGAAGAGGCAAAGGAAAAACGTAATCAGGACGCTGATTAAAGATAATGTCAGAACTTAGCCTTGTTCAGTGTGCATTAATCGCTCTCACCTTTATTTGGAGTGGATTTGTGCGTTCAGGCTTAGGCTTTGGGGGAGCAGTACTATCACTGCCCTTCCTACTGTTAATTCACAATGACCCTTTGCTTTACCTGCCAATCATTTCGCTTCAGTTGCTATTCTTTTCGGGCTTAATATTTTTTGAAAATCACAAGATTCGCAAGAAATATGCACACCAGGGCGCACAAGACGAATCAGCTATTGATTGGCCCTATCTAAAGCGTGCGCTTCTAATTATGCTGATTCCTAAGATTATTGGCGTATTTGGGCTCATAACCTTGCCTGCTACCGTAATGGGTTTAATAATATTTTCTATCGTCGCGGTTTATTCCGTCACTTATATTTTTAACAAGCCCTTTAAGAGCCGTTTTAAGTCGCTGGATATCACTTTTTTAATGCTCGGTGGTTACGTCAGTGGTACCTCACTCATCGGGGCTCCTTTATTAACAGCTGTTTTCGCCTCACATGTTAAGAAGGAGCAGCTGCGAGACACCTTATTTGCCCTATGGTTTATTTTGGTGTCGATCAAAGTCGCAGCTTTTATTTATCTGAATGTCGACTTCCAGCTAACCCACCAACTATGGCTGCTACCCTGCGCGGCTCTTGGCCACCTGTTAGGTTTAAAGTTTCACCGAAAACTACAAGAAACCGACTCAGTCGTATTCTATCGCGTAATGGGTAGCGTCTTACTGCTCGTCAGTTTTATTGGTTTGTTGCGCGCTTTGCAATAAGCCACCGTATTGAAAGTGAGGACCAATGCAAACCTTTCTTAGAAGATTAGAAATACTCAACTATTTGAAGTCGCAGCACCTCGCCATCGGCACGGATGAAATTATTCAGCATTTGAGTGATGCAGGCTATCTGGATACTCAGGCCTCCAAAGCAAAAAGCCAGTTTAGACTCGTACAACGTGACTTGAAGTTCCTACTCGGTGACGAAATAGACGATAATGACTACCATAACGAGTTTGGCCTAAGCACTGAAAAAGGCCTGGGAAAGAGCCGGCTCTGGCGTCTCGACCCTTATTCTCTTATTGGCTACAGTTTTGAGAAAATGCCTGACTACATGGCATTGGCACTCTCCATAAGCCAAAAGCATCTGAAGCAAGTCTTACCTGTTGATACTCAGAATGTCCTTAAATCTATTTTTCAGGAAGCTCAAGACAAGCTTCTAAAACAAGAGAAGTCGATTTCCCCCAAGCATTATCAACGCCTGACTAGCGCCGTAGAATTTTTCCAACGCGGGCAACAGTTAAAGGCTGCCGATTTTGACCTGGAAATGCTAAACCGGATATACAGCGCTATCCTTCATCGCAAACGCCTGATACTAAGCTATCAAAGCCAAGGAAAACTCAAAGATTATGAGGTTCATCCTTTCGGCGTTGCGATTATGCTGCCGAAAATATATTTAGTCGCCAAGAAGGAAGGTGACATGCAAAAGGGCGATGAGGCTTTTCGAAGTTTCTTGATTCATAAGATAAGTGACTTAAGTGTTAGCAGTCACGCAAATGCGGTGCCTGAAGATTTCGAGCTAAAAAGCTATCTAGATCAAGGAAATATGGATGTCTTAATCGACTTTCAAGACGCTCAGACTTACACCCTGGAGCTGAGTATTACGACGGGAAAACACAGCAATTTAATACAAGACTTACACGACAACCCTATCAGTCACGATCAGGAGCTACATCACGCTCACGATGATGACTGGAGCTTAAGTGCTACAACTAAGCGCACGGTTCAACTCAGAAACTGGTTAATGTCATTAGGCCCTCAGGCCAAAGTGATATCGCCCGACATCATCAAACAGGACCTTATCGATAACATCGACTTGATACGGGCGAACTATATAAAGCGTCAACACTGACATTAAGTTTAAACGAGATAAGCATGAAACTATTGGCTCTAGCGTCAATACATACTTCCTCTATTAAACTGGCTCAACCAGTACCAAACGCATATCCTGACCTTCAAAAATCTCTTTTAAAGTGTCACGAACATTATGAATGTTGTCGCTTTTGATGCGGAAACGAAACTTAGTGCCTTTTTGAGTGAATGCGTTAATTCTGAACATATTAGATCTCCTGATGATATAGGTCAGCAGCATTTAATGTGTGCTGCTAAGTAAGTACAGGATCTATAATATGGAGCGGAGCGACATATTTTGTCGCTAAATAGGAGTTTTCTTTAATTTCCTTTATTTTTCTTAAGAAAATCTCGATGCCATTGCTCAAGACGCTCAGCAACCCCTAATAATACATAGTCGCTGCGTAGCGAAGAGAATACATCAAAGGCGTGTTGCGCCCCCGCGATCTCGGCAAACTCCACACTTTGCTTAGACACTTCATCTAGCCGACTGGCAAAGTATTGCGCTTCCCCTAGAGACGTCAGCGAATCTTTATCGCCATGAATGATGAGGAAAGGAGGTGCCGCTTCATTAATGTGATTGATCGGCGACATATGACGATATATCTCGGTATTTTCTTGTTTTGTCTGTTTGATAATATTCTTGCGCATGATGATATCCAGGCCAACCGTCAGTTGCAGATTCTGCTCATTCATCAAGTCGTAAATACCATAATAGGGAATACAACCTTGCACACTGGTATCTACATCTTCGAAGCCAGGTTGTAGACTTTCATCATTGGCGCTCAGACTGAGCAAAGAACATAAATGGCCACCGGCAGAGCCCCCTGTTGTTACGATGAAGTCAGGATTACCACCATACTCCTTAATATGCTCCTTCACCCAAGCCAAGGCTCTTTTGCAGTCGATTATATGCTCTGGCATGGTCGCCTTCGGACTTAGCCGATAGTCAATGGCTACGCAAATCCAACCCCGTTTAGCCATTTCCACCATAAGCGGAATACCTTGCTCCTTTTTGCTGCCATAACCATGAGTCCAGGCACCGCCGTGAATCTGAAATAGTACCGGCGCAAAATTGGCGGTCGTTCTTGCTCGGCGAATATCGAGCTTCAGATTCATACCATCAACTTTATGGTAAACGACGTCTTTAATATTTTGCACACCGGGATCTGTCCAACTGTAGAAGGGATAAAGCAGCCGAAAAGTATCAAGCTCTTCATGACGGCTCCAGGAGCTATTATCTTCCTTACGACGATGAGGAATAACGATCTGATCCATCAGACCTTTGGCTTTGTAACCAGAAAAATAGTGGTAACTTAGAAACAGCCAGGAAAGCACACATATCACTAATGACACGGCTGGAATAAAACTGTCGACCGCACCAAAAACAACAAAGAGGAAGACAACTATCAACTGAAATGCAATAACGTGCAAAGCCAGCTCTCCGGTCAGCCAGCCCAGCAAAAAGCTAAGAACTATCCATTTCGGATGAGAGTAATGGGGACGCAATACATTAACAGCCATTGCCAAACACAAGAGACTGAATACAAAGAATACAAACGTCGCCATATTTACCACCTCAACTTAGGGATAGCTTTGCCGCAAAATCACACTATAAAAGACTTTCGCTAAAGAAACGTAACGTACCTAGAAAAGCGGCACGCCAAACAATTGCATATGGTGCATCGCGACAGCACCATAGGCGATCACGCCGACACCTATAACAACAAATGTCATATAGGCTGGCTTAGGTTCCGGCTTGACCCATTCTGACCGTTTGTTCGCACGAATCATATCTATTACAGCATAGGCAAGAAAACCACCAAATAACAGAATTGAAGCCGCATCACCATTGATTAACAGGTGCCCCAAAGCCCACAATTTTACGCCAGCTAACATTGGGTGACGAACTCTACGTTTAATGTTGGAAGGGATATAGGCCGCAACAAGCAAAATAAATGCAGGCAGCATCAGAAGCTTGGTCAGGTGTGACAAAAACTGTGGTGGTTGCCAAATAGAAATAAACGGAGCATCGGCCTTACCCATAATAATCAGAGCAAAACCTGCTATAGAAATCACCGCAAATATGCCTTTGTAGGGCAGTTCTCCAAGTTTATCGATATATTTTTGTCGCAATTCGGGCAAGGTAGGTAAAAGATGAATACCGATAAAAATAATCAGTCCAATAAGTAGTGTGGTCACGAATCTGTCTCCCAGGGCGTTTATTCAGGTCATCATTTTGTTTGTATTATTTTCCAGTGCAGAGGATAAGAGATCATCACTATTAAATGCTAGCCCTATACTGATGAATTCAGCATCTAAAACACAGTTTGCCAAATATGGAAGTTAAAGCAGCGCCCTTTAAGGAAGCCTCAGATCGGCAACAATTACGGTTAAAACCTACATAGCCTTACATTAAATAACAAGACTTAACA
>NZ_LWFZ01000665.1:0-8213 GCF_001635225.1 Oleiphilus sp. HI0086 | reverse complement strand
GTTTGTAAGCGCTCCGGCGTTCCAACATCGAGCCAATAGCTCTGGATACGCTCACCACCAACTCGCTGTGCTTCAATCGCAGTTCGTAGCTGAGGGCCCAATTGCGAAGGGCCAGGTTTTATATCCTTAAAGAAATCTCGGTGAAACAAAGCAATTCCGGCATAGGTCAGGTGCTTGCCATCATTTGTATTCGCTGACAACTTACCGCTACTTTGTAAGACAAAATCCCCTTTTAAATTGTGCTCAGGATTATCCACTAGCGCGAGATAAGCCTCCCGCGACTCATTGTGAGTAGAAGCGTTATTCAGAAATTCAGCAATATTCAACTCACTATAAACATCGCCATTGATAAGCAAAAACTCTGGCTCGGCTTCGTCCGTCAACATTGAAAGCGCTTGAACAATACCACCCGCCGTTTCCAGAAGTTCAGATTCGTGACTGTAATGTATACGTAGGCCCCACTTTTCGCCATTCCCCAGGCTAGCCGGAATTTGCTGAGCTAACCAATGCGTATTAATCACCACATCTTGAATACCTGCCGCAGCGAGCTTCTCTAAGTGAAATTCGATCAGGTACTTCTCACCTATCCTCAATAAAGGCTTGGGGACATGCTCCGTCAAAGGCCGCATACGCTTGCCAAGGCCTGCTGCAAGAATCATCGCTTTCATGAAGAAGCTCCCAGCTTTTCTGATAGCCCAGGCAATACCCTCTGCTCAAGAAAGTGAGTCAGCTCCTGAAACTCAGGGTAAGCCGCACTGACTTTAACGATATACTGCACCGTTCTTGGAATATCATTCAAATAGCCATGCTTTCCATCTCGCAGGGATAGACGAGCAAAAATACCGGCCGCTTTCAGATGCCGCTGCATGCCCATTAAGTCGAAATCTCGTTTGAACTGTTCAAAGCTCGCTTGTCGCTCAGCCGAATCACTCAATAAGTCGTAAAAGTCTCTGCACCAAGACTCAAGCTGCTCGTTTGGCCAAACGATGTAACAATCACGAAGCAGGGAAACCAGGTCGTAGGTGTTAGGACCTTGCACCGCATCCTGAAAATCGATTATTCCCAGCTCTTCACCAACCACCATCAAATTTCGCGCATGATAGTCACGATGGACAACGACTTGTGGTTGAGCCAAAGCACTTTCTTCCAAAGCATGAAAGCTTGCCTTTAAAAGCTGCCTCTCGTCTTCACTCAAATCAAGACCAAGCTTTTTCTCAAGCAACCAGTCTGGGAACAGGGCCATTTCCCGTTGCAGCAGTGCACTATCATAGAGTGGTAGAGCATAATCATTTGCTGGCTTAAGACTTTGGATCTTTAGCAGCGCCTTCATGGCTTGCGCATAGTGTTTATTACCACTTTCTATCACCGGGCTATCGGGATTCAGGTAAGGCAACAATAGCTCATCTCCCAAATCGCTTAATAATAGAAAGCCTTTATCCAAATCAACTTTTATCAAAGCCGGAACATTGACCCCTTGCTCTCGCCAACTACGTGCCAAGCAAACAAAGCTATTAGAGTCTTCCTTTTCAGGGGGAGCATCCATTGCGATTAAAGACTGGCCGGGCTGTTGAAAGCGGAAGTAGCGCCTGAAACTTGCATCGCCCGAGACAACCGAGAGCTCGGCTTTTTCTATCTCCAATGCTTCGGCAACCCAGGTACAGAGTGCTTGATACCGTTGATCCATCAATTAATCCTAATGTGTTTTCTTCTATTGAGTTGAATAAGACTTTATCGCTTTGGCTATGTATGCGTCAGTGTATATGACTAAGAAAGGCATGACCTTCATTCGCTGCGGCTATCCTAATCAAATTATATGTGCGCAGCAAAACTTAGCGAATTAAAAAAATGAGAGAATAAATCCAAGCGACTGGCTTTGAGTCTCAACAAAAGTTAAATGACATCCCTCCTGGCAGCGTTTATTATTCGCAACTAGGTTTGTTCATTAAACTAGCTAACCCTCTCGCTACTCATACTGGATCTCTGCATTGCCAACATTATCGCCATTTAAAGCTCCATCAAAGCGCATCTTCATAAGAGCAGTGCCTTTAATGTTAAGCATGAGCGCATCTGTCTGGGCAAATGATAATAGTTCGCTAACAACAGAGGCATGCTCATCAGCAAAGTCTGCGTCACCTTCAACAGAGCTGACATCAGAAAAACCGGTTAAGCCTGAAGAAGGTATTGTGATTCACGCCAAGGAAGTTAACTACCTTCCTGATGAAAACCTGGAGCTTAAGGGCGATATCGAATTTACTCACGGGCCTTACCATGCTCAAAGTAATGAAGCATCCATTAACAAAATTAGCCAGACAGCTGAACTTAAAGGCGACATCGTACTAAGCAGCCCCGATCTGATACTAAAAGGTGACAGCGCAACGGTAAATATGACCAGCGATAGAGTTTCGGTCATCAATGCCAGCTTCTCGAACCCCAAAACTTCAATTAACGGCAAAGCTTCAGAAATAACACGGGCAGACGAAAATACGCTGCTCATTCATGATGGCTTATTTACCAGCTGTCCGCCCGAGAAAAGAGACTGGGCCTTCGCTGCAGAAAACATTTCTCTCAATAGAGAAGAAGGCTTCGGCCAAGCAAAAAACACCCGTTTTCTGATTAAAGATACGCCTGTGATGTACATTCCCTGGTTTTCGTTTCCGATCGATGACCGCCGTAAGTCGGGCTTCTTATATCCTTCATTCGGTACCTCAAATACAGAGAACGGCATATTTCTATCGACCCCCTATTATTTTAACTTAGCGCCCGACTACGATGCGACGTTTACGCCCAGCTATGTTCATGGCAGAGGGGTACATTCCGATCTAGAACTTCGGCATGCTAGCACTTATACCAATAGCGAGCTCAACTTAGGCTACATCAGCAAAGACAAGTTCTATAATAGCGAGCAGAAAGCAATCGGCCCAGATGACACGGACGCTCGCTGGGGCCTCAGCTTTAGTCAGGATATCAATGCGCATCATGACGGCTGGTATGGCACGCTCAAATATAGCCAGATCAGCGACTTTGACTACCTGGATGATTTGAACCAGGGGCTGAATATAAACCGAAGTGATAACCTTGATCGAAGGGCTGAACTCCATTATTCAGAGGATAACTGGCGATTCAGCTTCTTGATGCAGCAATACAAAAGTATCGATGAAACACTGCTGGCAAGCGAACAAGCTTATCAACGCTTACCTGAACTAAATTATCAATTCGGTTCTATCTACAAACAACTGCAACTCGACTGGCACAGCCAATATGTCTACTTCTATCGTGACCAGGAAGGTCTCGTCGGGGATGAACGTATTATAGGCTCACGCGTTCGACACCAGCCCAAGGTATCATTGCCTTTATCTAAGAGCTGGGGCTATATCAGCCCATCTGTAAGTATCGACCATACCGACTACTTTCTTGAAGATTATACGCCTGTCGACAATAATATCTCTCGCACCATTCCAATTTATGAACTTGATGCGGCTTTATTCTTCGACCGAAGTTCTTTATTCAGTGAAAGCCAATTCTTCAAGTCATCCACGATTCGCCACAGCTTGGAACCACGAGCTTACTATGTGAATGCCAAGAGCGTAGACCAAGATGCTCTTCCTAATTTCGACAGTACCTTACCTAGCTTCAACTATCAGCGACTGTTTAGTCCCTATCGCTTTAGTGGCGGTGATCGAGTCGGTGACAATAACAGCCTGACGATAGGTATCACCAATCGTTGGACCGACATGCAAACTGGGCAAGAGAAAGCTATTGTCAGCATTGGCCAGGTTTACCACTACGATGATCGCGAAGTTGGCATAAATGGCGTTGGAGAGGCCGACCGCAAAGACTCCCTGCTGGCGACCGAGTTTATCTTCCGTCCCTATCCAGGTGTAGAGCTGGCAACGAGTGGTTTATGGGATGCCAGAAACAACCAGACCCAGGAAGGCAATACGAGTTTGCACTTACACAGTCAAGACTACCGTCATGTGCTGAATTTCAGCCATCGCTATATCCAGGGTGAGCTAGAGCAAATCGACACCTCTTTTATTGCGCCTATTTATCCTCAAACCAGTCTAATAGGCCGTCTTCGTTACGACCTTGAGGAAGAGCGCAGCATTGGTTCGCTTGCAGGCATTGAATATAGTAGCTGCTGCTGGCGCGTTCAATTGCTAAGTCAATCTTATCTAGATAGTGATAGCGAAGTCTTACATGGGTTTTTGTTCCGTTTTCAACTAAGTGGTGTTGGCGGTTTTGGACAAAGTACCCGTAGAATGGATCAACATATTCCGGGCTATGCGGCCCGAGAAGAAATTTTAAATTAGAGTTATTTATAGTTATGGCGATGTTTACTCACACCCACAAAAAATCACCTTCAATTCTGAGCCTATTATTTAGCACCCTACTAGGACTTAGCTGTATGGCCTCTGTGGCTCATGCTGAAGAAAACTCTAGACCTGAACTGAGGCCAAATGCAGTACTTCTAGACAAAGTCATCGCCATTGTCGATGACGATATCGTGATGCAGTCTGAGCTAGCCCAACGTGTAAACTCGATCACTAAACGCTTACAGCGCCAGAATACCCCTCTTCCCTCGTTGTCAGTTATGCGACAGCGTGTGCTTGATCAATTAATTCTTGAAAGCATCCAGCTACAAATGGCAAATCGTACCGGTATTCGTATTGGTGATGCCCAGCTTAATACCACTCTAGAGAATATCGCTCGTTCGAATAACATGACGCTCTCTCAGTTTGAAGCGCAACTTGAGCTAGAAGGCGACACCTACGCCAGTGCTCGTGAACAAATACACCGGGAAATGGTCATCTCCAGAGTTCAAAAAAGACAGGTTGACCAACGCGTAAGAGTCACCGAGCAAGAGGTTCAAGCATTCTTAGCCTCAAAAGAAGGTCGAACACAATCTGGCCTTGAGTACTTGATTGGCCATATCTTAATCGCACTCCCTGAATCAGCAGATAAAGAACAAGAAAGAGTAGCGCTAGATAAAGCAAACAACATTCTTAAAGAACTCAAGGCAGGTGAAGATTTCCAGAAAACGGCTGTTGCGCAATCTGACGGTCGCCAAGCACTTGAAGGCGGTGTAATTGGCTGGCGTAAAGAAAGTGAGCTACCAACTATCGCAGCTGACATCATACCCAGTTTGGCCATTCAGGAGCCCTCATCACTTATTCGTACCGGAAGTGGCTTCCACATTGTTACCGTGCTAGATAAACGCGGTGGTCAGGAAAAGCTAATTGAGCAATCGCAAGTCAGACATATTCTGATTTCACCAAGCGAGATTAGAACTGAAGAAGAAGCAAAAGAAATCATCTACAAACTTCACGAACGCCTACTGGGTGGAGACGACTTTGCTGCCATAGCCAAGTCCAATTCAGATGACCCGGTTTCCGCTATTGATGGTGGTAATCTTGATTGGGTTAATCCTGGTCAAATGGTTCCTGCTTTTGAACAAACAATGACTCAGACAAACGTAGGCGAGTTAAGTGAGCCTTTCCGTTCTCAATTTGGCTGGCACATCCTTCAAGTAACAGAGCGACGCGTGAAAGATATGGCAGAGTTGATTCAGAATAACCAGGCTCAGCAAACCCTACATCGCCGCAAATTTGAAGAGGAGCTATCCAACTGGCTGCTCGAAATAAAGGGCGAAGCTTATATCGAAATTAAAGAAGAGTTTGCAGAAGAATCCTAAGCATGGCCGAGAATATTTCTAACGCCCCTCCTGTACTGGCACTCACGCCTGGTGAGCCAGCCGGTATTGGCCCTGAATTAGTCATTCAACTAGCGCAAAGCGAGCTAGCCTGTTCACTGCTTATTTTTGCTGATAAGCAAATGATGGAAGAACGGGCGGCACTCTTGAATCTTGGCTTCTCAGTAAAAGATTGGCAGGAGTATTCTCGGCAAAATGAACCTGGGCTATATATTCAACACGTCTCGCTCGCTCGCCCTTGCCAAGCCGGTCAGCTCAATGTGGCCAACGCCTCCTATGTCGTTGAATGCCTTGACCAGGCGATTGATGCTTGCTCATCAGGTCGTGCCGATGCCTTGGTTACTGCCCCCTTACACAAAGGCATCATCAATGACTCGGGTACTGCTTTCACAGGGCACACCGAACACCTGCAAATGCGATGCGGCGTTAGTAAAGTTGTGATGATGCTAGCAAGCCCTCGTATGAAAGTGGCACTAGCAACGACTCATCTTCCTTTAGCAGAAGTTAGTCGTAATATTACCCCTGACAACCTGAAACAGGTCATTCAGATTCTCATTGACGACCTGAAGAGCAAGTTTGGTATCAAGCAACCACGTATTCTCGTGGCAGGCTTAAACCCTCATGCAGGTGAAAACGGCCATATGGGCAGGGAAGAAATCGATATTATTGCGCCTGTTATGGCAAGCTTTAAGAGCCAGGCAGAATTACTAGGCCCCTTACCTGCCGATACCTTATTCAATAAAAAATACTTAGAAGAAGCCGATGCAGTACTGGCCATGTATCACGATCAGGGCCTACCTGTGTTAAAGTTCGATGGCTTTGGTGAGTCGGTCAATATTACGCTCGGCCTGCCGATCATCCGTACTTCAGTAGACCATGGCACAGCACTAGATCTCGCTGGCAGCGGGCAAGCAGATGTCGGTAGTTTGAAAACGGCCGTAGATATCGCTTTGCAAATGGCGTCCGCTCAAGGCTAAACAAACAGTTTAACACCCAAAATTCAAGAGAAGGCAGGCAAGATGGCTAAACACAATCAGAAAGCAGGTCACCAGGCTCGTAAGCGCTTTGGTCAAAACTTTCTTCATGACGACGCAGTCATCAGCCGAATCATTAGCGGCATCAACCCCCAACCTGATGATCGTTTGGTAGAGATTGGGCCTGGTCTTGGTGCGCTTACTGAACCCTTGCTTGAGGCAAGCGAAGGAAATCTCCAAGTCGTAGAGCTTGATCGTGACTTGATCCCTATCCTGCGCACAAAATTCTTTAACTATCCCGACTTCGTCATTCACGAATCAGATGCCTTGAAGTTCGACTTTGATCAACTGGCAGATGACGAACATAAGTTAAGAATCGTCGGCAACCTGCCTTATAACATATCAACACCGCTCATCTTTCATTTGCTGGAAAGCATTACTAACCTGAAAGACATGCATTTTATGCTACAAAAAGAAGTAGTAGAGCGTATGGCTGCAGCACCGAGCACTTCACACTATGGCCGCTTGGGTATCATGACTCAGTACTATTGCCGTGTTCAACCACTGTTTATTGTCGGCCCTGAATCATTTGACCCGGCACCAAAAGTTGAGTCAGCCATTGTCCGCCTGGTTCCGCATGCTACGCTTCCTTATCCTGTTGAATCGGTAGAGCGTCTTCAGCATATTGTACGCACAGCCTTCACTAAGCGTCGTAAAACTCTACGTAATGCGCTCAGCGGCGCAGTAGAACCTGAAGCACTTGAGGATTTGAATATCGATGCAGGGCTGCGACCAGAGAACCTGACGGTGGAACAGTTTACTCAGTTAGCGAATTGGAAAAAGTACTAAGAACTAGCTCTCTAAGCCTTACCAAGGCAGAGGCTCAACTCTTGATTGCCAATGCATCGTAGCCAGGTCATCTGTTAAGACCTCTGTTTGCGCCACTACCTTTCGCCAGTAGCTTATTCGCTCTTGGTCACTTAGATTCAAGAAGTCATGACGATCAGGGATTTTCTTATAAGGCAGGCTGGCCACAAATTCTTCTGATGGCACCAGCATAATCGTCTTGGCGTAGTTTGCTTTGCTCGGTTTTCGCCAAGGTCGATATTGATTGATCCAGCCCTTGTCAAACCAGCCCGGCACCGGAATATTCGCAAAGTGTGGAAACAGAACAAAACCATCTTTAGGCAACAAAGGTAAGTCAAAAGCATAATCTGTAATGCCCCCATCTTGGGGTCCTAGGGATTTTGCCTCCATATATCGCAAAACCCTCTGAAGCTCCCGTCTGCCGTGGCCTGTAGAGGGCTATTAATTTCTAATTCACCAAAAATTTGTTATCTTCTTTGACCTTTAGGTCAAAGAATGAGCAGAGACAAACGGCTATCAATTCTCACTGCCGCGGAAATCGAGGATTTATACAGCGTTCCTTCCTTCAACGAGTCTTATCAGCGGTTTTACTTCGCGCTAAATGATAAAGAACTTGCGGAGCTATCCAGAATACGGCAACGCAAGTACCGTTGTGTTGCCGT